>DATBCN010000105.1:0-2217 GCA_036270475.1 Candidatus Angelobacter sp.
GATTTGTATCACCGTCTTTGGTGCCGGCTTACGGGTTACAACGAATTTGAAACCGCACGCCAGCAAAACAACCATTACTGAGAGCCAGGGAAAAGTGAAACCAGTGAAAGTATTACAACTGATCAGCAGCGGCGGCTATTACGGTGCGGAGAATATGCTGCTGAATCTCTGCGCCAGCCAGGAGAAAGCCGGCTGCCAGAACAGCCTGCTGCTTTTCTACAATGTGCATGTGCCCAACGTGGAATTCTACGAGCGCGCGCGGCGTCGCGGCCTCAGTGTCCGCATGGTGCATTGCAAGGGCAGGGCGGACTGGCGCGCCGTGCGGCAAATTGAAGAATACATCGGGGAAGACTCCATTGAACTTGTCCATACCCACGGCTACAAGGCCGATTTGTATGGCTTCCTTGCCGCGTGGAGGTCCAACAAGCCTGTGGTAGCAACCTGCCACAACTGGCTGGGAGGCACGGCAGCGCTGGGAGTCTACAACCATCTGGACCGAATGGCATTGAAGAGATTTGACGCGCTGGCGGCCGTTTCCGACGAGGTGGCCCAGCGTTTGCTCAATACCGGCGTGCCCGCGGAGAAGATCAGGACCATCGCGAACGGCATCGATGTACAGGCATTTGAGCGTGGTGTGCCATTGCCCGCACTCAGCGCCACCGGAGCTAAGGTGGTGGGAATGGTTGCCCGCCTTGATCTGCAAAAAGGCTTTGAGTATCTGCTGCGCGCCATGCGTGAGCTCTGCAACATTTTCTATGGTCTCAAGGTTGTGATCGTGGGCGAAGGTCCGGACCGCAAGGCGATTGAAAATATGGTGAAGGAATACGGCCTGCAATCAAGTGTGGTCCTGGCCGGGCAACAGTCGGACATGCCGGCCGTTTATGCAGCCATGGATATTTTTGTTTTGCCATCGTTGAATGAAGGGTTGCCAATGACGCTCCTTGAGGCCATGGCAGCTTCGCGTCCTGTAGTTGCCACCAGGGTTGGCGCGGTTCCCAACGTGATCAAGGATGGCGAGAACGGGCTGCTGGTAGATCCAAAAGACACTGAGGGATTGAGGAACGCCCTGGCCAGTCTGCTCTCTGACGCCAATCTCTGCCGCCGCATCAGCGCCAGGGCGCACAACTGGGTCAGCGCGAACTACACTTCTGAAGCCATGGCGCTCAAGTACCGCCAGTTGTATGAAGAAGTATTGGGCAGGCCGGCGCTTGCCACCATGCCAACACCGCAAGTCGGCCAATCGAACATTGACGCGAGGGGCGCATGAGTCCTCTGCAACAAACTGCGTCTGTGGCAGGCGCAACCAAGCCAGTGCATGCCGCCACGATCAGCATTTCCGTCATTATTCCCGCATTGAATGAAGAAAAGATGATTGGGCGCTGCCTGGACTCGCTGGCCAAGCTGGCTTTTGCGGGGGAGCGATTTGAAGTAATTCTAGTGGACAATGGTTCGCGGGACAAAACTCTGGCGATTGCAGAATCGTTTAAAGACCGGCTGAATCTCAGGGTCCTGCAACAAACGGGCGTCCGCATCTCTGGTTTGCGGAACCTTGGCGCACGCGCCGCTCGGGGCGGCATCCTGGCGTTTCTGGATGCCGATTGCCTGGCGCCGGAGGATTGGCTGGATCGCATCTTTGCTCTCGCTCCCGCGGATGGCGCAGGCGTGCTGGGCGCGCACTATCTGCTTCCACAGGACTCGACCTGGATCGGAAGAACATGGCATGTCTATCAGGAAGCTCCCAAGTCAGGCGAAGTCTCACACGTTCCTGCCGGCGACCTGATTATGCGCCGTGAAGATTTTCTCCGGTTGGGTGGCTTTGATGAATCCATACAGACCAATGAGGACTATGAGTTGTGTGAGCGAGCGCGAGCCGCAGGGATGAAAGTCCGCGCATATCCTGAGATTGGCGTGGTGCATCTGGGAACGGCACAGAGTTTGCGCGTGTTTTTTCGCAAACAGGCATGGCACGGAACTCATGTGATCAAGGTTTTTCTGCGTGATGTGCTCAAATCACACAACCGCAAGGCCGTATTCTTTGCCGCTTACACATTTCTATCTTTGCTCGTTGCGACGGCAGGAGTTGCGTGGATGCTGGCCGCGCATGGGCCGTGGTGGCTGCCTGTAGCGGCAGTCATAGCATTGTGCCTGCCGCCAGCGGCGCTCTCCGCGCGCCAGGTGCTGGCCAGCAGGCATTGGCTGGATTTCTTCCCCTTGTTC
>DATBCN010000106.1:0-1786 GCA_036270475.1 Candidatus Angelobacter sp.
GAAGCGGAATCAATACCGTTCCGGTCTTGTATTCCTTCCGCCGAATCGATAAAATAATACTGGATTGGTATTGTATCTAGCTGCTGGCCTGTGTGGCTGGGTGCCTGGAAGAAGCGATGTTCAGACTCAATAAATTGACGGATTACGGCATTGTGCTCATGGCGCATGTGGCGCGGAGTCCGGAAGAGACGCCGCACACGGCGCGCAGTCTGGCCAAAGAGACCAAGTTGCCGCTGCCCACGGTGGGCAAGATTTTGCGCCAGCTTTCCGAGCGTGGTTTGTTGAGTTCGCATCGCGGCACCAAGGGCGGTTACAACCTGGCCCGCGAGGCCAGAAAGATATCCGTGGCTGAGATCGTACTGGCGCTGGAAGGCCCCATCGGGTTTACCGAATGCAGCGTATTCAAAGGCCTTTGCAATATGGAGCGCTCCTGCGCCATCAAGAGCAATTCGCAGATTATCGGCGACGCCCTGCGCGATGCGCTGGACCATGTCTCGCTGTCTGACCTGAACCATAAGATGGCGCACCATGAGCGCAAGAACGAACAGGAACACCTGGTTTCCTCGATTACACCGGCAAGCACCGTGGCAGAAGGAGTGAGATGAGCAGCACAGTCAATCAGATTAATGACCTCACACAACAGGAATACAAGTGGGGATTTGTCACCGCAATCGATGAAGACCGCCTGCCCCCGGGGCTAAGTGAAGATATTGTCCGCGCCATCGCGATGAAAAAAGGCGAGCCGGAGTTCATGGTGGAATGGCGGTTGAAGGCGTATCGCTACTGGGCGGCGCTGGAGCAGAAGCACGGAGAGCCGACGTGGGCCAACGTGAAGTATCCGCCCATTGATTATCAGGCGCTCTCGTATTACTCCGCGCCCAAGCAAAAGAAAGAGTTGAAGAGCTTGGATGAAGTTGATCCGGAAATTCTGGATACATATTCCAAGCTTGGTATTCCGCTGCATGAGCAAAAGCTGCTGGCCGGGGTGGCCGTGGACGCGGTATTCGACAGCGTCTCCGTGGCGACTACGTTCAAGGCCAAGCTGGCTGAAGCGGGCGTGATTTTCTGTTCGTTCTCTGAAGCGGTCAAGAACCATCCGGAGCTGGTAAAGAAGTATCTGGGCTCGGTGGTCCCGCATACTGACAATTTTTTTGCCGCGCTGAACTCCGCGGTTTTCAGCGACGGATCGTTTGTCTATGTGCCCAAGGGCGTTCGCTGTCCCATGGAACTCTCGACTTATTTCCGCATCAACGCGCAGAACACCGGGCAGTTTGAGCGCACACTGATCATCGCCGATGAAGACGCTTACGTCAGCTATCTGGAAGGCTGCACCGCGCCAATCCGCGATGAGAACCAGTTGCACGCCGCCGTTGTCGAGCTGATTGCGCATGACAACGCGACAATCAAATACTCCACGGTGCAGAACTGGTATCCGGGCGACAAGGAAGGCAAGGGCGGTATTTATAACTTTGTCACCAAGCGCGGCAAGGCGCTGGGCAAGAATTCAAAGATTTCCTGGACGCAGGTTGAGACTGGATCTGCGATTACCTGGAAGTATCCGAGCTGCATTCTCCAAGGCGACAACTCCGTGGGTGAGTTCTATTCCGTGGCGCTCACCAACAACTATCAGCAGGCCGATACCGGCACCAAGATGATCCACATCGGTAAGAACACCAAAAGCACAGTGGTGTCGAAGGGCATCTCCGCGGGGCACGGACAGAACACCTATCGCGGCATGGTGAAAATCCTGAAAGGCGCAACCGGCGCGCGCAATTACACGCAGTGC
>DATBCN010000107.1:0-4965 GCA_036270475.1 Candidatus Angelobacter sp.
TTTGATACGGTCTGGCATACCAGCGCAAAGATCAACGGCAACGGATATGTGGTGATGATTGAAATCCCTTTCAAGTCACTGCGATTCAAGCGGCAGCCGTCTCTCAGTTGGGGGGTCATCCTCATCCGGGTAATTCCGCGCAACTCTGAGCATTCATTCTTTCCGCCAAACAGCAATCGCATCCAGGGAATGTTGACCAAGGAAGGAACGATTGACGGCCTGCGGGAAATCTCTCCGGGACGGAACCTGCAGTTTATTCCCTACACTTCGGTCGGCGCGTTCCGCTCACTGGATGAACGCGATCCCGCTGGCGACCGCTTTACGGGAAAACACGTCCAGCCCAAGGCAGGCCTGGATTCCAAGGTCGTGATTAAAGACAGCCTGGTGCTGGATACCACGCTGAACCCCGATTTTGGCCAGATTGAGTCTGACGATCCGCAGGTCACGGTGAACCAGCGTTTTGAGGTTTTCTTTCCGGAAAAGCGGCCGTTCTTTCAGGAGAATTCCAACTTTTTCCAGACGCCGCTGCAACTGGTTTTTACGCGGCGCATCAGCGATCCGCTGTATGGCGTGCGGCTTACCGGCAAAGCGGGGCCGTGGGCCATTGGCAGCATGCTGGCCAATGATCGCTCACCCGGCAGGAGCGTGATTGATACTGACCCGCTCTCCGGCCAGGACGCTTATTTTGGAATTCTGCGCGTCAATCGCGAGTTTGGAAAAAACAACAGCATCGGCATGATCTATACCGACCGCGAGCTGCATACGTCGCCAACTTCATTCTGCACGTCACTGCGCTGCGGCGTTGGCTTTAACCGCGTAGGCGGCGTGGACACGCAGATCAAGATCAACCAGAACTGGCAGCTTCAGGCGCAGGCCGTGACCAGCGAAACCAAATTCAGTGATGGCACGCATCTGGCCGGCCCGGCGTATTTTGTTTTCGCGGAGCGCACTTCACGCAACGTGGAATTCAATACCATGTACCAGGACATTGCCGCGGGGTTTAACACCGAAACAGGGTTCATCAATCGCACGGACCTGCGGCGCTTCAGCAACTTCATCTCGCGGACGTTTCATCCTGAAGGCAAGGTGTTAACGTCGCACGGGCCGCGGCTGTTTCAGCTCTCCCTGTGGGACCATAACGGACTGCGGCTGAACCATCAGTTGAATCCCAGCTACCAGTGGAACTTCCCGCGCAACGGCTCCGTCAATATTTTTACTCTCTGGGAGCATGAGCAGTTGCGGCCGATCGACTTCTCCAGTTTGCCGGGCAACCGCGACTATGCCCACGTGGTGGGCGGAGCGGAAGTACACACGCAATACTTCAAGTGGATCAATCTGGGCGTGGAAATGGATTGGGGAACGGCAACCAATTTTGTTCCGCGCAATGGGCCGCCGGTGCTGGCCAAACAGAACACCGGGTTCGTGAACGGCGTGGTCCGGCCCACGAAGAGCCTGACGATAGAAAACAGCTACATCATGACGCGGCTGCGGGACCAGAACACTGCCCTGAACATCTTCAACAACCACATCATGCGTTCCAAGTGGAACTACCAGTTCACCAAGGAATTTTCACTGCGCATGATCGGCCAGTATGTGACCACGATTTCAAATCCCGGGCTTACCACGCTGCAGAACACCAAGAACTTTAACGGCGATGTGCTGTTTACCTATCTGCTCACGCCGGGCACGGCAATCTATGCCGGTTACAACAGCAATTTGCAGAACCTTGATCCGCGGCTGCAATTTAACGCGGACGGGCTGCTGCGCACGCGCAGCAGCTTTATCAATGACGGACGGCAAATTTTTATCAAGCTGTCTTATTTGTTCCGCTACTAAGTGCGGGCAGTTTCCTTGCGCCGCAGGTAAATCACACCCAGCAGCAAAAAGAAAACCACAATCGGAGTTGGGAGTTCATTTGCCATGTGGTGAGTCAACAGCGTGTACACCGCACCCACCATAATGATGCTGAGGCCGCCGGCGGCGAGCGCGGCCAGGCGCGGGACCAGCAGGCCAATCGCGCCCAGTGTCTCGCATGTGCCGACAAAGGTGAGAAACCATCGGGCGTAGACCCACTTATCCAGGATTTTTTCCGGCGTTAATAGTTTGGGCAAACCGGCAACAAGAAACAACGCTGCCAGCAATCCGCTCACTACCCACATCACGATCTTTAGTCCTTTTGACATTGCTCCTCCGTTGGCCGTTGATTTTATAACGATGGGGCGAAGCGTTCCGGCGATGGAACGGTTGCAGTCCACGGCTGGGCTGCTATTTCCAAATGGGAACGTATTTTAGCGCTTTTTTGCATAGTTGTTTTTGGCGCGCAAGAAGCCAGAGAAAACTTGTGACTTCTTTGCATAACTACACTTTCATCCTGAAAGAATTAACGATTTCAGGACTGGCGGCGAACAACTCCGGTTGGGGGTTGGGGTTTATGCAGGTGGCAGGCAACTTGCTCATGAATGAAGGTGGATGCCAGGAGAGCAGGGGATGAAAAAGGCCTGGACCAGACTTTTGTGCTGGCTTGAAACCGCAGGAAAGCATGCGGATCTCGGCAAGGAGGCCGCGATGGCGAAATTGATTGAATTCTACGTTCCGGCAACTTTTAAACCGCCGAAGACCCGCTGGACACCCACGGAACTTCGGGGCAAGGTGATTGACTTTCATCCAGTGACCAGAAAGTCGGCCTAGCGGGAGCAAGAACATTGGGACCATCCTGTGGGACTGAGTTGGTTGCGTGAATGGTTTCATGGATGTTTACGATTTTTGTCCGCGCAAGTTTGCAAAGGCGGAATAGTTTCCGGTAGTGCAGAAGGAATTGCATCCCAGCACTACCGGAAGTTCTAACGTTTCAAGAGTTACGCTTCAAGAGTTACGCTTTCAAGGACGCGGCAAGTTTATCGAGCGATCCGTTCCAGCCCGCGCCGGTCATCTCACTCATCACGCCCGCCGGGATTCCAGCATGGCGCAGAGTCATCCTGGTTTTGCCGTCAATGTCTTCAAAGGTGACGGTGACGAAGGTTTCCGGCGGCCAGTCCCCGGGCAATCCGTAGTGTGAAGCCGGGACAATGTTGCCCTTCTCGTCAGCAAAATGGTCGGTATAGACGAGACGCAATGGCTCAACGATCTCCAGATAGACGCCGATGTTCCAGTATTCCTGGCCCTGGGGTGACCGCATGCAGGCATGAACGCGCCCGCCCACGCGCAGGTCGATCTTGCAGGCAGGAGAGGTGAAGCACTCAGGGCCCCACCAGAGTTTCATGCGCTCCGGGTCAGTCCATGCCTTCCACACCAGCTCACGCGGGGCGTCAAAGGTGCGGGTGATGACGAGGGCACGAGCGACAGATTTGCCATCGGCTGTTTGGCTATCGCCGGCGGATTTGGCCAGAAATTTCTCCAGCGAGTCGCCCAGTGAGAGCCATCCCTGCTGGAAGTTCTTGCGCGCCAGGTGAGGATTATTTTGGGGATCAAAGGTGTCGAGTCCGGTATGGGTAATCTTCAGCCGGGTGCGTTCGCCATGGAAAAAAAGCTCAAAGGTGACAAAGGAAATTCCGGCGTTGCCGCCGAAGCGCCAGTCATAGGTAATTTTCTTTTCCGGAATGACTTCAGTGACCTGCCAGATGTGGGGAAAATCCTGGCCTTCATGATGGATGTTGAATTCGGTCTTGAAGCCGACTTCAGGCTTGAAGGCCGGAATTTCCTTCATGTACCACTGCTTCATCTGGCCGGGTTCAGTGATCGCCGCCCAAACATCCTTGGCTGAAGCGTTGTAGGTGCGCTCCACCACCACTTGATTGTGGTTGAGCTGTTCTTCCAGGCGATCCATGGTCTGCTTGCCCCCTGCAATTGCGCCATATTCCCGTACCACAAGCTCGCGCGCCGCGGCCGTGGCAAAGACCATGCGTCCGGTAAGAAGAGTTTTGTTGCCCTTGGCTGCAAAAGTCCATGTGGCTTCAAAGCTTGCGCCGGGGCCGCCTTCCTTGCCGCCGCCGTGTCCGTAGACAATGCGCTCAGGCTTTACCACTTCTTTGAAAACGCTTTGGTTGGGATAATCCGTGCCGTCAGGGCCGCGCATGGTGTGTTTCCATGCGCCGCCAACGCGCACATCCATTTCATGAATGGTGGTGGTAAAACCGCGCGGGCCCCACCACAGGACGACTTGTTGGGGATCAGTAAACGCCTCCCACACGGCTTCGCGCGGCGCATTGACCAGCCGCGAGGTAACGATCTCCCGGTCAGATGTAATGGGTACGGGATTATTTCTTTCTTTGATTGCGTGCATGATTCTTCTCCTTATTTCGCTTCCGAAAGGTAATTTGTGAGCCGGTCGAAGGTGCTGTTCCAGCCAAGGCTGTGGCCGTTGCGCGATTCAACTGACTTGAATCCGGTTTGCCGCAACGTGAGTTCGGTCTTCCCGTCACGCTCAGTGAAGGTGATTGTGACCAGGGTTTCGTCGGCGGGTTTTCCATCGGCGCCGACCCACGCATGGGTGAACACCAGCCGCTCTGGCCGGACGACTTCGCGATACACGCCTTGAAGCCAGTGCTCGACGCCTTCGGGCGATCGCATACAGATGCGGTAGGCTCCTCCCGTCTGGATGTTCGATTCCTCGACGGTGACGGTGAACCCTTCCGGGGCGTTCTGCCAGCGGTCAAGGTGCTTCTGCTCAGTCCAGGCGGCAAAGACCAGATCGCGCGGGGCATCGAAGAGACGCGTGATAACGAGTTCGTGTTGCGCGGGCTTGGTGGCCGCGCTATTTCTTTCTTTGATTGCGGGCATGATTCTTCTCCTTAGTCGTCATTTCTTTTTTAGAACCATCTGTTTTCAATTCGCGCAGATATGCGTCTAAGCGGTCGAGCCGTTGTTCCCAGATATTGCGATAGGCTTCCACCCAGTCCGAGATGTCTTTGAGCGGGGCCGCCTCGATGCGGCAGGGACGCCATTGGGCTTCGCGTCCGCGGGCGATCA
>DATBCN010000108.1:0-12969 GCA_036270475.1 Candidatus Angelobacter sp.
CCGCTTCTGCCGGTCATGATCGTCTTCACCGCGGCGCTTGGCCAGAAACTTTTCCAGCTTCTCGTCTTCCTTTTTCTGGTCTTTCTCGCTCAGCGGCTTATCGTCAATCTGCACCAGCCGGGAGTAAAACTCGCCAAAGTAAAAGTTGATGTCGTAAGTCTTGATCTCGGTTGATTTCACATTGCCATGTTTGTCCAGATGTTTCACTACCTGGCGTTGGGTGCAGGTGTATTTCTGTGCCCGCTCAAAGTTGTGGTGGTCAACCTCTACGGACCGCCGCACAATATCCTTTGGATCACTTTCCTTAGGACCATTCGGGGGCTGCTGTTTCTCATGATTTTCATGTGCTGCCTGTCCGGCCAGAGGTTGCTCTGCGGCCTGCGAACTCTGTGCCGTTGGCGAGGACGTGCTGCCCGATGGCGTCTGCGGCCACGCAAGCGCCGCGCCGCTGCAGATGGCCAGCAGGATTGCGCAGCCGACTTTTATCAACCGTTTTGCCATGGATTGACACCTGTGTGTTTTCATTACCAGTCTAGAGCAATTCCGGAGTTGCCGTATCGCTGGTGAGGAGGAGCAGTCAATTTTTATTCCTGCGTTCAAATTTTCGCTATATTGAGTCACCCGGCTTTAAGCCACTGCGGCAAAAAGTATTAGGCACATGCGCGCATTCCCAGCCGCGCATAACGGCAAAAAATGAAAATAGCCCGAGTCGCCTATGAGGAAGACGGGTTTCATGCATCGCCGGAGATTATTTTCACTCTGGAGATTCTAGATCCAGCTACCCCAGCGTGACGCCCGGAAGATCGCGGAGCGGGACGGCACCCATGCTGGAATACGGCGGAAGCGCGATACGGCTTCCAGCGCGCGGGCCCGCTGGTGGCGGTCAAACGCGCGCACATACTGCCGGATAATCTGAGGCATGGTCATGCGCAGCGCGGAGGAAAAATTCTGCTCGGCCATATCGTGCTGTTCTTCCTCGTTCCGCAGAAGGTCGAGCATGTTTTTGGCCAGCGCGTCTTTGTTCCCCACGGGATAAAACCTGATCGCCAGGCCGCCGCTGTCTCCCATCTCGCGAAAATCAGGGATGTCAGAGCAGATAATGGGGACGCCGTACGCCGCCGCCAGATTGGCCACACCGCTGGCCCCGGTGGCAGAGGTGTAGGGCATTACCATGAACGATGAAGTCCCGAACATGTCCGGAATATCGTGCTCTTCCACATATCCCTTGAATTGAATGTTGGGGTGGCCACCGTATTTTGCGCGCAGCCCCTCAATGTAACCCGGAGAATTAGGGTTGTTCATTCCCGCAATTACCAGTTTTGCTTTGGGAAATGCCGGCGCCACCTGTTGTTCAAAGGCTTCAATCAGCATTTCGCAGCGTTTGTAAGTCCCCCATTTTCCAAAGGCCAGAATACGGTGTTCCGGGTTGCCGCGGCGGGAAAAGTCAGGGTATTCAGGACGGGCGGAAAGGATTCCGTGTGCGCGGTAGTGAATATGGTCGCCGCGATATTTTTCCGTCAATGTACGCCGGTAGGCAGGCAGCAGCACGGAGATGGAGTTGGCCATCAGGAGCATGCGCGTGGCAATGTTTCCGGCTACGCGGAACAGCGCCTTGTTGCGCACTCCGGCGTCGTTCAGGTCGATATGGTCCATCAGGTGGTGCAAGGTAACGTGGGTGTAATAGCCGGCCATGCGCGTCATGGCGGGGAGCGTAAGGCCGGAGAACGCGGCCAATGGGTTCTCTTTGTTGCCAAAGCTGGAAAACACAAGATTGAACCACACCACGTCAGGCTTGCAATCGCGAATGGCTTTCATCAACCGTGAGTGGTTGCTGAGCCGGTTTTGCTTCCAGCAGCGCACCACTTCAAACTCCGCCAGTTCGGCTTCCTGGTTGTGGTATTCGTCAGCCAGAATCGTAAGGCTGATGAGAGGATCAGACTGAAGCTCCCGGGCCACATGAAACCCGTATTCGTTCAACACCGCTTTGCTGGGGGGAAACCCGCTTACAAAACAAATTTTCATTTGGGCCCTGGAAACCTAAAAGATCGAAATCTTGACTACCGGACGCAGTGCTGACGTGCTGCCCGTGCCGGTATAGCTAAAGAACGACTGCTGCTGCAGACCCACGGAGAACCGCAGCGGGTAATCCACACTGATGGCCCCGTTCACGTCATTCACACTGCGGCGCAGGGGCTTTACATACGAGATGAGGAATCCGGTCTGGACGTTGTCATATAAGTGGTAGCCTTCACCGCGGGTGAAGTCCATTGAAGCGTCGAATGCCCAGCGCTCGTTGGGTTTGAACTCAAAGCGGGCGCCGGGGACCAGCGCCTGCGCCGTGGCAAATTCCAGATTGTCCACGCGCCAGGAACGGATGTACTTAGCCAGCGCCGTGACGGATGTTCTCTGCCCGAACTTATGCTCCATCCCGACCCACGTTGACGTGGTGAAAAATTCGCGGATCGCCGGACGGAACAGCAGATCACGGACAGAATAGCCGGTAATCAACGCGTTATTGCCCCAGGGGCGGCCTACTTCAAACTCAAGGGTCGCGCCCAGATCGCGCGAATGCAGGTTCTGCAGTGAAAACGGACCGGCCTCATGTATGGCGCTGCCGCGCACCGTGAGCCAGTTGAAGAACGGCGAAGTATTCAGGTAGAGGAACTGGCGGAAAAGCTGCTGGTTCATCTGGACGGGCGATTGCGTATCGCGCCGCAGGGTGAACTCAATGCCGGGATTGAAAACGATATGTGCATTGCCCAGCCGCAAGACCGGAGTGACGCCTACATTGAAGACCGTGTCATAGGTGTCACGATTCACGATCAGCGTTTGGCTGGGGATGGAGATGGTGCCCCGGTAGTTGCGGACGCCGGCAAATCCATTGATGGCCGGAAAATTTCCTGTGTGATAGTGAAACGTGCTTCCAATATCCGTCTCCTGCGAAGAACGCGGCGGCACTGGCGCGCCAAAGAACTTGTTGTCCATCTCGTACAGAGTGGCGTCTTCAAAGATCGCGCCCGTCGTTATGTCACTCTGGATATTCAGGTTTGGCCGGAAGGGAAGAGGCGTTCCCTCCTGTCCGGAGACTTCCAGCAGTCCGCGCTCAGCCGTGGGATCATCTGCCGCAAGCTGGTTGGCACGGGCAAAGGCTGAGATGGCGCGCACATTGTCATGCCGCTGCGTGTAGATGTTGGCCCAGGCAAGCTGGTAGTCATAGCTCTGTTCGTAATCCACTGACTTGCCCAGCGCAGCCAGTTCCGCTTCTGCCTTGCGGTCATCGCCCTGGGCAATGTAGGTGTCTGCCAGCCCAATGGCCACCGTATCGTCCGATGCGCCCAAATCTTTCGCCTTCACAAAATAGCGCTCGGCAAGATCGAAATCGTGGGCGGCCAGGAAGATATTCGCCGCTTCCACAAGATTGTCAGCCGTAACGGGCGATGCTTCACCAATGCGCGACTCCGCAAACGCCAGCGCCACTTCCTGCTTGGCGTCAGTAAATTTGCCCTGGCGCACAAAGAGCTTTGCGAATTCAATGCGAACATCCACACGATTTGCATCGGGCGCGTCAAGGGCGCGCGTAAAGCGCTCCAGGGCAGCGGCGCGGTCGCCCAAGGTCAAAAGCGCATCGCCCGTCGCCAGCAGGATCGCGGACTGGTCTACGGCTTCCTGCTCGGCTGCCTGGATGTACTTGAACGTCTCCGCGCGATGGCCAAGCTGTGCGTGCGCTGACGCCAGATTCGCGTAGAGCAACGGGTCATCCGGAGAAAGCTTGAGAGCAACTTCCAGTTCGTTAATGGACTGAGCATAGTGGCGTGCGTGGAAGAGAGCGTCCGCCAGCGCCAGATGCAGTTTCAAATCATCAGGGGATTCTTTGAGCGCTACGCGGTATTCCTCCACGGCTTTATCCAGAATGCGCATCTGCCGGTACGCACTGGCCCGGGCCATATGTATGGCGCCCAGTTCGCCCAGAAGCTTTCCGGCTTGATTGGTTTCATCCAGCGCTTCACGTGAGCGATGCAGTTCGAGATAAGAGAATGCGAGACCCAGGTGGGCGATGCCGCTGTTGGGGTTGATTTTGAGCGCGGGCTCAAAATCACGGACCGCGGCCTGTGCGTCCTGCATGTCATTGCGGACATAGCCCCGATTCACCAGCGCTTCAAACATCCTGGGATCTTTTTCCAGTGCGCGCGAGAAATCATCAATGGCCTGCTGCAACAACTGGTTCTGCTTGTGTACATGTCCGGCGAGCAGCGGGAAATTTGGCTCCTTGGGCAGCACACTCTCATAGCGGCTTACCAGGGTCAGTACTTCGTCATAACGGCCCAGATTGTAATAGTCGTAACCAAGATAGACCGCGGCGTCACGGTCATGCGGCAACTTCACAATTGCCTGTTCGCCCAACCGGGCGGATTCCGCGTAGCGGCCTTTTAGGAAAAGATAGCGTTCTGTCTCGCGCATCACGCGCGGATCGTTTTTCATGGTGCCGGTAGCGCGCGCAATCCACTCGCCAGCCAGATCCACTTTGCCTGCATCAATGGCAGCGTTGGAGCCGCTGGCTACAATCTGCGAATTCGTCGGCGCCAGCCTGTGCGCCTTCTCATAGCTGGCCTGCGCCTTGGGATAATCCTTGATTGCGGTGTAGAGATCGCCCAGTGCCAGGTAAGGAACATAATCATTAGGATAGGCGGCGGCCATGCGGGCAAAGAAAGTCTCGGCGGACTTGTTGTCGCCTTCATCGCGTGACAAATAGCCCAACGCTTCCAGGGCATAACGGTTTTTGTCGTCGCGTTTGAGCAGGCTGGAATACATCTGCCGCGCTTCGGCTTTGCGTCCGGCCTTCCAAAGCAGGCTGCCATACTGCAAGGTCACATTGTCATTCTCAGGATCAAGCTGTAAAGCCTGCTTCAGGTCGGCTTCAGCGCCGGCAACGTCGTTGCCGAGTCCCTTGATGGCCGCGCGCAGCCGCAGATATTCCACCTGCTGCGGGCCTTCCACCTGTAGCTTGGCCAGCTCCTGCTGCGCGATGGTCAACTGCTGGCGGATGGCGGCATCGTCATCCAGATTGCGATACGTGTCAATCAGGTTCAGCCGCAATTGCGTCGGATAAAGAACGCCCTCAGCCGGTCCTTCCGGCATGGCAGCCAGAGCGGCCAGATATTCACGGACCGCATCAGAGTCGCGCCGTTCGATCTTAGCGAGGTCGCCGCGAATCGCATGCAGACGGTAGTAGTTGGAATCAAGTTGCTCCGCTCGCGCCAGATAGGTGCGTGTTTTATCCAGATTGCTCACCCGCAACTGTGCCTGCGCCGCGGCCAGTTGCACATTGACGGATTTGGGCGCCATGGCGGCGGCTTTTTCGTATGTGTCCGCCGATTCCTTCTTCATGCCGGCAAGTTCATAGGTGTAACCCAGCTCGGACATTACGTCAGCATTCTTGAGGGGCGCTTTCTGCAGAATGGCAATCGCCGACTTATAGTCATGCGCTTCGCGGTAATACTGGGCCACGGCCCGGAAGATCTCTGAATTCTTGGGGCTGCGTTTCATCGCCTTGTCCAGAAGTTCTTTGGCCTTGTCCGTATGTTTCTGCTTCATGTATGTGATGGCCAGCAGCAACTCAGCATGGGACGATGGCTGAACGCTTTCAGAGCGTTCCAGCAGATTTTCCGCACGCGGCAGATCACCGGATTGCATAAACAGCTCGCCCGCCATCGCCAAGTCAGTGGCGCGGCGGGGGTTGGCAGCGATTACCTGCAACAAAAGCTTCTTGGCTTCGTCCGCTTTGCCCATGCGGATGTACGTCTGGGCCATGCCAGAGAGGCCTTCCACGGAATTCGGCGCACGCTTGAGCCCCTCCTGATAAGCGTCCAGCGATATCTGCGACTTCCCGGCAAGGCGAGCGGTATAACCCAGCAGGAACCAGTTGCATGCGTCGCTGGGCGCGGCCTGGGCCAGGTGCTGGGCATAGTTCATTGCGCCTGAGGGATTGCCGTTCTTCAGCGCTGTTTCAGCCGCACGCGCGTAACGGCCAGCTTCAATGCTTCCACCCCAGCCGCTGCCGGAAGTTCCACACGGCGCAGATCCACCGCCGTTGCCAGACCTGCCGGCGGGCTGCTTCTTAGCGTTATTTTGCTTAGGCTGGGACTTATGGTTCTGGTCTTGCGGTTTGCTGTTGAGGTCAAACGTCTGCGTCCAGCCACGAGTGACCAGAAACAGGGAACAGAAAAGCGCGAGACGCAAAAAAATCTTCTTCACGGGACCACCGTTTGTCAGAGTCGCAGAGGGAACACGTGGACCAGGTTTCCACGACGCTACTTGGATTTAGCGAAAGCGGCATGCCCACCCGGCAGCAGCTCTGTTCTCATGTTGTTTCCAGATGCCATTTTCCGGCCAAGGGATTCCTTTGTCCCCAAACTCACGGGAAATCGCCCAATAGTGAGAATCCGGATGCCACTTGGCAAACCCCGGCGCTAGTTTTGGAATCGAAGTCTCTGCTGGAGCAGAACTGCTGCCAGTTGGCGGCATCCCTTGAAGGCCGTCGCGCTGCCCAGATCACGCAATCGTCGCAGCTCTCATTCACGGAGGTTTTCATGAGTTCCCCATCCATCGCTCCGGGCAGACAGGTTTCCCTGCCCAATCGGGCGATTCCATTGAGCTGGGTGTTGTTGCTGGCGCTCCTGGTGCATGGTCCGCTGCTGTTGATGCAGATTACCAATGACTCTTACGACGCGGACTTCCACAAGTTTTTTGCGGCGCACTACGCGCAACATTGGTTCAATCCATGGAATGAAAAGTGGTTTACCGGTTTCTCTCAGACCACGTATCCACCCATGGAGCAGCAGTGGATGGCCTTGTTTTCTCATGTGATGGGGCTCAACATGGCCTACATCTTCGTCCAGTTAATTGCCATTCTTCTGCTTCCAATCGGCGTTTTCCGCTACGCCCGAATATGGGTGGGTGAACGGGCCGCCAGTTATGCCGCCATTGGCAGTGTTTTACTGGGGTCCCTCGCCTCTCTGGTTTATGTAGATGGACAGCTTTCCACAACCTGGGCTGCGCCGCTGTATTTGATCTCGATCGGTTATTTTTATGAGTGGGCGCGAGAAGGCAGGCTCATGGCCATGGTAAAGGCGCTGGCGCTTACCATGGCTGCCGCTTCAGCGCACCATGTGACCTTGTTGTTTGCCAGTATCATCTTCACAATTCCGGTCGTAGTCATCGCCTGGATGGACCGCAAGCGCGATGGAGCAGATTCAACCACCGCCGGCGTTCTCTCCCGTGCGGCCATCTTTGCCGGGCTCTCCCTGGTGGGAATCATTGTGGTGCTTCTGCCTTATTGGCTGGCATTGAAAGCAAACCCGATCAAGCAGATGCCGATTCCCCACGGCAGCCGCGAAAACTTCTTCTCGCAAAGCTGGCTGGCGGTAAATTACCTGGTGGTTCCGTGGGGCGCAATGCTGCTGGCTGTGCCTTATATCTTCATGAAAGGCATGAAGGAAACCAGGCTGCGGCCTCTCTTCTTTGGTTTTTGGTTCACTATGATCCTTGCTCTGGGCGGGACCACGCCGCTGCCCCGGATGCTGCTGGGCATGCTCGCCGGAGTTGTGAACGCGGTGACTGGCGCGAATGTCCACAATCCCTTTGACATTCTTACCTTTGAACGTTTCAGCTTTTGGGCCAATCTAATGGCGCTGCCTATTGTGGCCTTGCTGGCGGTGGGATTGATTGACCGTTATGGACGCAAAGCAGCTTTCGTTCTGGGAACACTGGCCGCATTTTCAGTGGCTTTCGCGGTCTCATGGCCTGTGTATCATCCCATTCACGATGCACCCTTCAGCACCGCTGAAGTGGTCTCATTCCTGAATCGTGATGGCCATGACAAATTCCGTTATCTCACGCTTGGCTTTGGCAACAAGATGTCTGAAGTTGGAATTGAAGCCAATGCCAGCAGTGTGGACGGCGAATACAACTCCGCGCGCCTGCTGCCGGAAATGACGCAATACGGCTCCGCCCAGCTCACCAACTCAAAGTATTACGGAACCAACGGCATTGAGTCTCTGCGCGCCGTGCTGAAGCATGCGGAACAATACGGATTGAAATACATTTTTGTGCGCGATCCGTATTACGAACCGTTGATTGCCTTTGCCGGCTGGCGCAAGACAGAAATCTATGACCGCGGCAACGTGACCCTGTGGGTAAAGGACGGAATCCCGCCGGCGCACAAGACCCCTTATGGCACGCCGCCAACGGCCATGGAAGGAATTCTTTGGGGCACGCTTCCGGTCGGCAGCAGCGTTATTGCTCTGCTGCTGATGCTGATGTTTCCAGACAAGCGGCGCAAACTTGAACCAATCGAGTTTCCGCTGACCGCGAACGAAGAACCTGTACTCCGGGAGGCACGGTAATGGGCCGCATACTCGCAATCATTTTTGCAGTTGTTACGGTAGGGTTGATCGCCGCTGGCACGGTGCATGGCAGCAAGACCGCCCAGGCTTCCACGCCGGAAGGCGCTGTGCAAGCGATGTTTGGGAACGCCCAGGGACATGACTGGAACGGCGCCTACTCATATGTGGCCTCTTCCAGCAACGTGGACCAGGGCGGGTTCGTTCGCGATCTTACCGGCCGCAACGGCAGCTTGCGCACCTACTCGCAGCTTGAGTCGGTAAATACGCGCGTGCTGCACGAATCAGACGATGAAGCCACGGTCCGTACCGAGCTCAAATATGCCACCGCGGTTGGCGCTTCCTATGAAACCCGTGATCTGAAAGTCGTGAAAGAAGACGGATCGTGGAAGGTGCAATGGCCGGCGGAAAAAGAAGTGAGCGTGCCGCCGCAAGTGATCCCCGTAAACTATCTGCGTTGGGACATCGTGTGGCGCGGCACAGGCGACGACTGGGGCGCGCAGAACGTTGAAAATCCCAACTGCCGCATTCTTTCCATGAACGCCGTGGAGCGCGATGGCGGCCTGATCATCATGGGTGAGGTTGAAAACGAAGACACGGTCCCCGCCTTTATCAGCGTAGGCGCCGTGCTGACTGACAATACCGGTAAAGACGTGGCCCAGGAGAGCAGCTTCGACAAAATCTCCCACGTCCTGCTGCCCAAGGAAGTGTCTCCCTATCGTATTGACTTCCCGGGAGTCAAGAAAGCTGACGTGAAGTCGGTGCGCATGACGCATGACTGGATGCTGGTGCCGGCCTCGGCTGACCCGGTCATCGGCGTGTTGCACCAGAGAATCGAGAAGGATATTACCGGCCGCACCGTGCTGAAAGGCGAGTTAATGAATGAAAGCGGGACCACGGTGAATATTCCGCACGTTCTGGCCACGTTCTATGACAATGGCGGCCAGGTGATCTGGGTGTCAGACGCATATTCAGACCACGCGTTGCTGCCCCAGACGCCGCAGCCTTTCTCGGTTGCCTTGCGCGACGATCTGGCGGCGCAGGTGCATACATATCGCGTGACCGTAAACCACTACAGCCTGAACCGTGGAAACTGAGTATGCGTAAACTGATCTTTATCGGCCTGATTGTTGCCCTTTGCTGGTTTGCGGCGGATTGCGCCCGCGCCGCGGAGCTGAATTTACCCAAAAACGCCGTCGCTGGCCAGCCGTTGAGCATTGGCGCCAGCGGAAGCGGCACTCTGTTTCTCATCGGTCCCGGCCAGGTAATCAAGCGCGACTTCAAGTCTGGCGCCAACATAGAAATCAAGGGTGAAGAGCTGCGGAGCGCGGGACGCTGGATTGCCATCACTACAGGCGACGCCAAACAGTCCCAGGTTTTCTGGGTAAAACCCGGCAAGCCGGAAAACCTGAATTTCCTTGCCCGTCCGTCACGCGTTCCCGTGGCCAAACCCAATGTAATCACCGGCGTGACATTCGTTTTTGATAAATACCAGAACCTGGTTCTTGATCCCACGCCAGTAAAGTTCAATCTTACCGTTGGCGATGCCGGGGCCTCAAAAAGCGTCAGCAGCCGTGACGGCATTGCCTGGACCAACAGTTCGTCAGCGCCAAAAGCGGGAGCGGCGCAGTTCGTGGCTTCCATTGGTGAGACGCAGGTGCGGCGCGTGGTGCAGCAGGTTGCCGCTGATCCATGCAATCTCCGCATGCATGTTGCCGGGCACTCAAAAAATAGCGTGGTAATAGAAACTGATCCGGTCCGCGATTGCAGCGGCAATCCGGTGCCGGATGGAACGATTGTAAGTTTCATCCAGACCGACCGGAGCGGCAGGAGCACGGTGGATTCGCGCATCAAGAAAGGCATCGCCCGTGCTGAGCTGCCGGTATCGGATAATGCAACCATCACCGTGGCAGCGGGTGTGGTCCTGGGCAACGAACTGCACGTTGGAGGCAAATAATGAAACTTGCGCGCATGCTGGCCCTGACGGCAGGTGTAGTAATGACAGTTTCTGGCGCGGTGCCGCTGCTGCAGCGGATTCTGGCTGACAGCAAGCCCTCCGTGCAGCTCGATGTGAAGAATGCCCAGCCTCGCGAGGTTGAAGAAATCACGCAAAATGCGATTTTGCGCGACTACACGCTGGCCTGGCAGGGGATTGGCACGGCGCTGGCCAACAATACGCTGCAGCCGCTCAACGAGAATTTTTCCGGCTTTGCCCTGGATAAACTCACCCAGCGCGTGAAAGACCAGAAACAGAACGGGCTTTCCACTCGCATCATCGATCACGGCCACAAGGTTGAAGCTGTGTTTTATTCGCCCGATGGTTCTGCCGTTGAACTGAGGGACACAGCCAGCATTGAGACGCAGGTGCTGGATGGCGGAACGGTCATCCATTCCGACCAGGCGCAGATCCAGTATTACGCGGTGATGACCGGCGCTGAAGACCGCTGGAAGGTGCGCGTACTGGAGAGCGCAGCCAGGTAGCGTCAGCGGTTTTTATTCTCCCCCCATTTTTGCTGTTCCTGCACCACGCAGTAAACGGGTAAAGCTAGCGATGCCAAGTGGGACTAGAATCCAGCCTGGCAATCGCAAAACCAAGCCTGCAAATGTATTTGGGCGAATGGAGATTCCTGGCTTCGAATGAATGCCCTCGCTCGAAGGAACCCACTGCTCTCCCAGTGGTATGTCCACAGGGAGAAACTGATGGATACTAAATTCCAATGCATCACAAGCACCTAACTTTGTCGGGGCAGTTTGCGTTTTCTCTTTAGCTGATACTGTATAGGGCTGAGAAAAAAACATCGTTCCTAGCATTAGCAATAATGTTGATAAAATCAGCAACTGCAAGGGACGTACACCGTAACGCAAAAGAAGAAAGTAAAGAAGATCTATAAACCATGCGACGTGTCTCTTCTTGACCCATTTCCACTGGCGCTCTGCCTTGCGTCTTTCTAGATATACTTCATCAGCAAGCTCAGTTTCTCCGGAACCGCTAAAAAATTTTTCTAGCTGCGTATAAGGTTGCCTATTATACGCAACGCTGGTTTGGTTTCTAGGTACTAAGAACCGCCAGTTGGCCACAACGGCTTTATAGATACAACCTCTTAAGTCGACTTCTCCTTGAAACTGGAGTTCGGATGAAGTGGCAGATTGTACCTTGCCAGAATCCGAGAAATAGACAATTCTAAAGATTGTGTCGCGAAAGTCTGCTTTTCCAACAAATACAGCGTCGTCATAATGAGCGTCGTGCTCGAAAGAGGTATGCTTGAGAGATAGACCTTGTTTAAATAGCGGCCCCGGATAAAGCGTATCGGCCCATCTGCCGCTTCTAAATTCAGCAAGCCCCGTAAACTTACTTGCCTCAAAGCTCACACCGCCATGAAACATTGCACCGCAAAATCGCGCATCAAGATCAATCTGAACTCCGCGAAAATCAACTTCCCCGGAAAACTTTATTCCTTGGCTAAATAGGCCGCCTTTAAAATGGCTAAGATCAAAGCGCGTTTTGGTATCGGAATTGAATTGCGCTCCGCGAAAAATTCCGCCACCACCAATTATCAGGCCGACAAATCGCGCTTTTCCGTCAATCTGTGCATTTTCGAAGGTCAGATCACCATCAATTTTGGCATCATCAAAATTTGCGTCTCCTCTAAGGAATTTTGTGTTTTCAAAACTGGCGGCACCATGTACTTGTATGCCATCAAGTGATGTGTCACCCGTAAAGGCTGCACCTGCGAACGACAAATCCCCACCCACTTTTAATACGTCAAAATAAGAGGATGTCTGTGGATCTGTAAAACGAGTTCCTTGGAAGTCAAGATCACCTTCAGTTTTTGTGCCACTAAAATCTGTTTCGTGCTCAAAGACAGCGTTGGTAAAGTGCCCATCACCTTGAATTCGCACTGAATTGAAACTTACGCTTTTAAAAAGCGCGGATCCAAACTCGACATCTGGACCTAATTTTGCATCATCAAATGCCGCTTTGCCTCGAAAATTAGCTTTTCTAGCCAAAAAATTCCCCGCAACATGAATGTTTTTGAAATTGATGTTGGTGCAGTCGAATTTCGCGCCGGTTATCCGCAAATCATACTTGCAAGTCATACTTTGAAAATTTGCTTTTTGGGCAAATTCACAGAATGAAAGGGTGAGGTTTCGTTGGAGAATGCTACAAGAAAAATCAGCGCCATCTTGTAAATGGCAGTGCAGCAATATTATTTCGCTTGGGATATCGCTATTTTTTAAATTGAGCTGCCCTTCGATAACGGCATTTTTAATTTCAATTTTTTTTGAAACTTGAGCGGATTCAACGATTATTTGTGCGGGAATCGTACGATCTGATATGGGTGTTTTCCTGCTGAAATGAACTGGCCTGCCTGCTTCAAAATCTGCCTTCAACTCGCTGGTGTCTTTCATTGTGCCGAGCATTATATGCCAGACAGAAGCCGACAGCAGGTCAAGAAAAATCGGTCCACAGACTCTTATTCTCTATAGCAACCGTCTAGTCCCTGAAGATAGGGGGCGCGTCACCGGCCTCAAAGTCTGATTCTCTTGTGAGATCAGGGATACTCTGCAG
>DATBCN010000109.1:0-4368 GCA_036270475.1 Candidatus Angelobacter sp.
CAGCTTGCTTGGCACGCTTGGCAGCGTCAGGCCCGGATTTTGCCGGGGGTTGCGTGTCGGCATCTTGATTTTCCTGGGTTGGAATTTCAACGATTTGAGTTTCAACGACTGGAATTTCAACCGGCGTGGCAGTGATATTTCTTCTTTTCAGCTTACTTTCTTCCAGCTTGCGTTCTTTCGTGGGATAAGAAGCGTCTTCCTGAAGCAGCGGCTCCATGTCCTGAACACGCTCCAGGAACGTGTCAGCATAGCTGACATAGTGGCGGATGTAGCGTTGCTCCTCAAGGCTGAGATCGTGTTCCAGGCGATCAATCATGCCCAGTTCGTTCTCCGCTGTCATGCCCGGGATGCTATATGGGCTGCCCCGCTTCTTAAATGGCACCAGGTTCTTGCTGTGTAATTGCTCGATCATCTTAGGTTTACTCTCTAGTTAGGATGCGGGCATTGCGCCGTAAGGTGCTCTTACCGTTCTGGATTTACGGCACTTATATCGACAATTGGTACACTGGTTTGCGTGGCCGACCAGCAAAAACTTGGCCTGATCGCCGGCAATGGCAGTTTCCCTCTGCTGCTGCTGGACGCCGCCCGCGCCCAGGGCGCACAGGTGGTGGTGGCAGCCATCAAAGAGGAAACCTCCCCGCTCATTGAGGGCCGTGGCGCCGCGGCCGTCTACTGGATGTCACTCGGCGAACTCAGCAAACTCATTGAAACCTTTAAGCGTGAAGGCGTGAGCACCGCCATCATGGCCGGCCAGGTCAAACACAAGCAAATCTTCTCCGCCATCCGCCCGGACTGGAAGCTGGCCAAGGTGCTTCTTTCCCTGGGCACGCGCAACACTGATTCGCTGATCGGCGCCGTGGCCAGTGTGCTGGAAGAAGAAGGCATCCACCTGATCAGCTCCACGTCTTATCTTGAACCGTTGCTGGCGCGGCCAGGAGTGCTTTCCCGCCGCGCGCCCACCGCGGCCGAGCAGAAGGACATGGAATATGGCCGCCGCGTGGCCCGCCATCTGGCCCAATATGACATTGGCCAGACCGTGGTGATCGCCGAAGCTGCCTGTGTTGCCGTGGAAGCCATGGAAGGCACTGACGCAACCATTCTCCGCGCCGCCGAGATCATGAAAAGCGCAGCCCATGACGGTGATTCAGTGCTCAGCCGCAAATTGACCGTGGTAAAAGTCGCCAAGCCCAATCAGGACATGCGCTTTGACGTCCCCGTCATCGGGCTCAAGACCATAGAGACCATGGCCGTCGCCGGCGCAACCTGCCTTGCGATTGACGCCGGCAAATGCCTGTTCCTGGATGGAGACAAGGTCCTTACTGCGGCGAATGATGCAGGGATAGCTGTTGTGGCCGAAACTACGTAGGCGCGTCGCCAAGTTAGCTCGCTGCCCTTAACTCTTTGTCAAATCTTCTTGAGCAGATCGCTCATGGTCACGCCAAGGCCCGTAGCCAGCATGTCCAGCACTCCATTATTCAGCATTCGCGCACGTAAAAATGGCCTGGATTAACTTCCCATCCAGGCCGGATCAACAGGAGAGATCTACAAGCCAAGGCCATTGTAGACAAAGGGCTTACAAACAAAACTTGCAAAACAAAGAACTTGCTTGCAAATAACTATGGGGCAAAATCGAATTTAATGATTACAGACGACTCTTCCGCGGCAGGTTCATATTTCCATTTCATCACGGCAGAAACCACCGCCTGCACCAGCACTGGATTACCGCCCAGGACTTTTACGTCTTTCACCCGGCCGTCCGCGGTTATCAGCAGCTCAACGCGTGCGCTTCCGGTGATGTTGTTTCTCTTGGCTAATTCGGGATAAGCAGGCTCAATCCGGCTTTTTACTTTCCGCGAGGTGGATTGTGCATTGGCTGGATAAAAAGTAAGAAACGCAATGATTGCCATCACGCTGGTAGAGACCAACAGGTCCATCCAACGGGGGCGTGCATGGCGACGAGTGGAATACAAATTCACTGCTTCTCCTCAAAAAGATGCCTGCATCGCGGCTTGCCATGATTCCCGTTCGCAGGCGGTTGCGTTGAGTGCATCCTAGTAAAATTGATGGAGGCGGGAAAGTCACGAAAGTAACCTGCAATGTGTAAACCTGCAATGTGTAAAGAAGACGTGGGACGAGTTGCAGTTAACTGGAAGACGCGCCGGTGGCGGAAGATTCTG
This sequence comes from Candidatus Angelobacter sp., assembly GCA_036270475.1. Lineage (GTDB taxonomy): Bacteria > Acidobacteriota > Terriglobia > Terriglobales > Acidobacteriaceae > Angelobacter. Next base: position 2,178 of record DATBCN010000109.1, read on the forward strand.
CCGCCGCATTCGCTGACGGAGCGGCGTTGGCCGCGTCCGGACGCCCCCGCACCATGAAGTATCCTCCGGCTGAAAGCAAGGCAACGAAACCCGCACAGGCAATAAACAGGGGCCGGATACCGAGTTTCTGCGCGAGAAACCCAGAGAGAAGAAGACCGAATACCTGGGCGAACGAAATCAGCGACATAAAAGTGCTGCTCACGCGGCCTACCATGGCTGGGGGTGTTTCCTGCTGTGACATGGTTTGCGCGGGTACCCACACAAAAGCAATGGCAAAGCCCATGGTGAAAGTACTAAGGGCCGCCATGGCTGTGTTGGGGAAAGCACCCAGCAGGGCGGCCGCAACGCCGAGACAAAAAAGTCCGCCCAGCACAACGTGCGCTTTGGAACGGCTGCGTACCAGCCGGGTCACAAGTTGTGTGCCTATGATCAAACCCACGCCTACCATGGCGCTGATCAAGCCAAACATGAAAGAGCCTGCATGCAGTGTGTCGCGGATGTAGATGGAGATCAGAGGGCTGAATGAACTCATCACAAACATGGCCATGGCCATGGCGATGAACACAAAAGCCAGTCCCGCATGAGTGAAAATAAACCTGTTGCCCGCCAGAAAATCCTGGGTAAGGGACTTTACTGTCTTCTCGCCCTGTGCGCGGGCCGGGCGGAGGACGACCAGCCCGGAAATCATGGCAGCCGAAAAAACGAAACTGGCGACATCAAGATAGAAGCACGCTTTTTCCGTCAGCCAAGCCACCAACATGCCCGCGGCCGCTGGGGACAAGAGGCGCACCACATAAAAAGCCTGGGCCATCAGAGCGTTGGCCGCCAGCAATCCCTCGGGTGGAACCACGGTGCGAAGCGTGACGGATTGTGCCGGAGCAAAAAAACTGGAGACCGCGCTTAACGCGATAAAGACGGCCGCGATCTGGGTAACATCGTGGGCAAACACAAGTAAAAGAATGAGCCCGGCGCGAATGAGGTCACTGGCGATCATCAATCGTTTTACGTTCCAATGATCAACAAAAACGCCCGCCACCGGGCTGATGATGGCAATCGGGAGCATATAGGCGATGATCACGGTAGTTACCTGCAACGCCGTCCCATGCCAGCGAAAGGTGATGAGGCTGATAACGCCGAACAAGGCAAGAAAGTCGCCAAACACGCTGACGAATTGCGCCAGCCAGAGCGTACGGAACGGCTTGAACTTCAAGATCGTCTTGAGCGTATAAGCCGCCGGAGAATTGGTTGCGCCAGGAGAAGCCATTTTGCGTTTTCTTATTTCTCTGCAGTCAAGCTTATCGCAAGGCAACTTGCTTGTGCCGAGAGTTAAGAGAAAAAACTCGTGAAAAAGTAATGAAACTGGGAGAATGAAGCGGTGCGTGACCGAACCCAGCGGTCCAAGCTGACCGATGGACGCTTCCTTGCGATGATAAAAATTCGGCATGCCACTGTTTTTATTGGAGTTTTTAATTGAAAAGCGTTTTTTACCCATCCTAGGTTATTGAAAAATAAGTAGTTAATAGTCTGGGGCTGTTCTAAATAAAAAAACCAATTTAGAGTAGTATGTAACTTCGGTTGTACAGGAATCACCCTCGAATGGCTCAACACGCTCCCCCTGCCACGTTGCTTTTGATCGTGGCCACTGAACCCGCTTTGCGCTTGCGGCTTGATTGGCTGGAACACGCCGGCTATAGCGTAAGAACAGCGTGCAGCTTGAAAGAAGTGGACCAGGCCTGCCACGGCCAGCGGTTTGACATCATCCTGATAGCTGATACCGTGGAACCGCGCATGAAAAAAGCGATCACCCATACGGTCCGGCATTATCTTCCGGAAGCGCCCATCCTGCAGATGGGACGTATTCGCCCCGACATCGACGGAGGCAATAGCTTTGTGACGGGCGATTCGCGTGAAGGCGTGCTGGGGTCTGTCTTAAAGATTTTGAAGCGGCGCGAAGACATACGGCCCGCCGCGATTTAGCCCCGCGCCAGTCCGGCTCTTAACCCGCAGACATTATTTTGGGTCTCTTTAAATTCTGGGTCTCTAGGTTCAGAGTCTCTAAATTTTGGGCCGCTCTAAAATAAAAACTAAAAAGAGGAACGCTCATACGGTTCCTCTTTTTTTATTTTTGGTTGATGGCTGACTCACCCATCTATTTTGGCGCTGATGTTCCCGCATCGGCGGTTTTTAAGAC
>DATBCN010000110.1:0-3332 GCA_036270475.1 Candidatus Angelobacter sp.
AATTCTTTCTCAAAATCTTTTTTCTCAAGAACTTCCTTGCAACGTCCTTTTTGCTGAGCAGTTCCAGAGTTACTGGTATCGTGCTGCTCGCCATACCCCAACCTCCTCGCGACACACAATCCTGGGCCGAGCACGCTACACTCTGCCTCATCCGCTTCATCTGCGCCAAGACGAAGGACCTGCTCCGCTGCTCTACTGCGGTTCCAGAGTTGCTGTGTCCTTCTCGGGGTGGAGCAGGCATTTTATGCCTGCGGTAACCTAGCATCCATTGTCGGCTTTAGCCGCCGAGGTAAGCCTGTCTGGGGTACATTAACCTGGGAAGCGCTCTAAAGAGGCCACTCTATTTTGTTTTTTTCTGTTTGGATAAGCATCCGGTTGGAGTATTATTCGATGTCTTTCTTTTGCACTTTTGCTTTTGCACTTTTGCAGATTGGTGCTTTCGTCGAATCGTGCCGTGCGGCCCAAAAATTACCGCTTCTTGTCTCTTTCCGCAAGCAATTCACGATAAAGGCTAATGAGCTTTTGAATCATCGTTTCCGCGCTGAAGCGTGTTTGCGCCGCCGTCTGTCCACTCTGCCCTATCTTGATTGCCTGTTCGGGGTTTTGCAGCAGGAAGAGCAGTTTTTCGGCAGCGGCCACATCGTCTTCCACCGGGACCATAAAGCCGTTTTCGCCATCGTTGATCGCCTCAGGGTTTCCGCCCACCCGCGTCACCACGGAAGGAACGCCGCAGGCCATCGCTTCCAGCAGTGCGTTACAGAACCCCTCGCTGCGTGAGAGCAGGCAGAAGGCGTTGCTCATCTTCAGCAACGGTACAGGATCGCCGACAAAGTCCAGCAGCTTAAAGTTCTTTTCCAGGCCCATGGCGCGGACCATCTCATGCATCTCCTGCGAGTAGTCCCGCTCGTAAAGACTGCCCGCCACAACAAACACGGCCCGGGGCAGTTCACGGCAAACGCGCTGCGCCGCGCGAATCAATACGTCAATGCCTTTGACTTTTCTTATATTGGCCACGCAGGTGATGATGTGGGAAGCGCCGGCGGCCCATTCGGTATCCGCAAAAGGATTTGCCTGCGCGCTGGAGGCAACATGCCGCAAGTCCACTCCGTTGTAGACGACCGAGATTTTTTTGGCATCGATGCGGTCTGCGTCAATGCAAAAACGCTTCACCTCTTCTGACACCGCCAGCACCCGGTCAGAAAGACGGTTGACCACGCGATACGCAAGTTCATACTTGGCCTTCCGCAGAATTCCCATATCGCGGCGGGAAGAAAGCAACAAAGCGCCGCTCAGCTTGGCCACCAGTCCACCCCACAGGTTTGAGGTTTCAAAGTAGGTTTGAACAATGTCCACTTGTTCATCGCGGATGAGTTTGCGCAACGAGACTGCCGCTTTCAGGGCGTCAAGATGGTAGACCCTTTTCCACGGAAAAACATGGACCGGCACGGAGATAGTCTCGCGGATTTCCGGCTTGATGCGGAAGGTGCCAATCGAGCAGCGCACCAACTCCGGAGGCATGAGCTGCACAACTTTTAGGAGATTGGTTTCTCCTCCACCCAGCGCCAGTAGATGGTCGATCAGAAAAAGCACATGCGGACGTGGCCTGGTTGCATCGGCAACAAGCTCCTGCGCGGCAACTTCTGCGCCCTCTGACGCGTGGCTCTGCGAAGAGTTCCATACTTGAGATGAAAAATGTTGCATACCATCCATAAGATCAGTGGCTAACCTGGAAACACGTACTCGTTGCTGGTAAAATTAGTGCAATTGATGAGCCATCGGGTAGCTCAACCCTAAAGCCGCGAATGTCGGATTGTAACCTGATTTCTCTTTTATTTTCAATATTTTGCGATGTTTTGTTGCCATTCTCTTTTGATCGCCGACGACTCTACTGTGCCAATAATATGGGACATTCCCCTGCAAGGATTTGCACAGTAAGTCAAACTTTGCCTCATATGTGCTTGATTTCGCAAACAAAGTTTTGGCATGCGCCGTGCATTTACCTGACTGGATTACAAAAGTTACCAACGCCCGTTGTTCAACCCTTCCGGGTTCGCGTTGCGGACAATTGTGACCGCCAATAGCGGCGACGAACTCGATGGATGGGGCCATGATGAAGATGAAAAAGTTTACCTACTCTAGTCTCGGAATTTTCTTGCTTCTTATCTCCGGGAGCGCCTTTGCTGGCGCCCTTGAATTGCATGACGTGATTTCTGATCGTATTCAGCATTTTGATTCATTTCCTGAATCCGCGTGGCTGATTGTGCTGGGCGCTCTCCTGATTTCCGGGGCCACCGTGCTGCGCCGCAGACGGGCCGCCGCACGCACTCGCCAGATCTCTCAGGGTGGAGCAGCCTAAGTCCGTTCCGCCTGATTTCTCACAAAGTCTTCCCACAAAGCCTTTCGTACAAAAGCCCTCCGCAAGGAGGGCTTTATTGCTGTGATTACTGCAATATTTCCGGCTATTTACTCTCTGCTCTTGCCGCGGCGCTGTAGCGGTAGTATCCGTTGTCCGTGGGTTCTTCCGCGCCATTGAATACCACGCCGGCGATTTTGCGCAGATCTATCTGTGCCAGCACCTTGGTCAATGATTCGCGCGCTGTTTTGCGGGCCCGGGAAACCACCATCACGCTTTCGCATCGGGCCGCGATCAGCTCAAAATCAGCCAGGTTCAGCGCTGGAGGTGAATCCACCAGCACCAGGCGGAAAGATTCTGCCGCCCAGCCCATAAACTCTTTCCAGCGCGGGCCGGTAAACAATTCTGAAGGCGACGCCGTAGTTTCTCCCGCCGGCAGAACGTAAAGGCTGGGAACGTCAGTGCGCAATACAGCGGATTGATAAGGGCAATCCTTCTCCAGTATCTCGGCCAAACCTGCCGACTCAGGATCACCCACCAGATTGGACAAGCCGCGAGTCCGCAGATCAGCGTCCACCAGAAGCACCGGCCAGTTCTCAATCTTGGCGTAGCAAAGCGCCAGATTGAAAAGTGTGAGCGTCTTGCCTTCACCCTGCGTCGAGCTGGTTACCACCATGGAGCGTGCCCCGCTCCGTGTTTGCTGCTTGACCAGGCGCGTGCGCAGCGTGCGATAGGCTTCCACCGCCGCCTGCATGGTTGGGTTGTACTGTGACACCAGAAATGATCTTTCTTCCGTGCGCGGCAGGCGGATGCTGCGGCAGCTTTCCAGCCGTCCCGCGGCAACCTGTGACGCAACTTCATGCGACTCTTTGAGCGGCTGCAGCAACTGGCTCAGGTCCATTTCGCCGGATTGCGCCGCCGCCGTGGAGCTGTCGCTCTCCATGTTCTGCTTAAGCGAGCTGACAAGTTCCTGAATGTC
>DATBCN010000111.1:0-8069 GCA_036270475.1 Candidatus Angelobacter sp.
AATTCTTTCTCAAAATCTTTTTTCTCAAGAACTTCCTTGCAACGTCCTTTTTGCTGAGCAGTTCCAGAGTTACTGGTATCGTGCTGCTCGCCATACCCCAACCTCCTCGCGACACACAATCCTGGGCCGAGCACGCTACACCCTGGCCTCATCCGCTTCACCTACGCCAAGACGAAGGACCTGCTCCGCTGCTCTACTGCGGTTCCAGAGTTGCTGTGTCCTTCTCGGGGTGGAGCAGGCATTTTATGTGTAAAGTGCCGGGACATCCTTCACGAACTGTCTCCAGACATCCTTCACGTTTAGTGACGGGATATCTGACAGCTCCAGGTCCGATCCCCAGAATAGGATCGGGACTGGAGCGGGTCTAATTCGCAGATCAAGGTTTGGCGGTAGAAGACCAGAACCCGCTGCTCAACTTGCAGCAATCCGACTTCTCGTCCGGCTAGTGCTTTGCTGATGTAATAACGACGGTGATCCAGCCGCAACTGGCCCGTGTAGTCGACTTCCTTTACTTCACTTCCGCTTGGATATTGCCAAGCCGCTGCTTGTTCCTGATAGCCCCGCATACTCTTTCGCCAAACCTGGTGCGGTGTTCTCATCTGTAGTGCTTCGTGAGGGCGCACGTGGTTGTACTCATGGCGGAACTGATCCAACCAGTTTTGTCGCTCTTCTGCCCGCGGTGAGCCGCGTCGCAACAAAGCTTCGGTTAGGCTGCGATGAAACCGTTCTACCTTTCCCTGCGTCTGCGGATGGCGGACGCCACTGAAGCGCAACCCAATATCGCGATCCATGAGCCAGACCGTCAAATGACTCCATCCCAGGCGCCCTTGTCCGTTGAACCACGGCGTGCCGTGATCCATCAGCATCTCTTCTGGCATTCCAGATTCGCGAAATACCCGCTCCAGCACTGCTCGAACTCCCTCCGCCTTGGTACTGCCAGTGTTGTCCAGAGCCAAAGCAAAACGACTATGATCGTCCAGCACAGACAGTGGTCCCACCGCCTGATTCCATCCCTTTGGACCTTTGAAGTCCATCTGCCAGAGCTGGTTCGGCTGCTCCCGTTCAAAGCGTTGCTGGGCTAACGCTCGCCGATCCATCTCCCGCACCAAACCGTAACGCAAAAAGATCCGATGCACCGTGCTGGATGGCAACTCCACGCCTTCCTCACTGAGCAGCTTTCGTACTTTGCGTGCTCCCCAGTCGGGTCTTTCTTGCCGCAACTCCACTACTCTTTGTTCGATCTTCTTCGCGGTTCGCTTTGGGCTCTGGTGTGGGCGCCGGCTCAACTCTCTCATCCCGCCTATCCCATCGGCCCTATACCGGTTCCGCCAGGTATAACCAGTTCGACAGGAAATCTCGAACTCCTGGCACAGCTCCTTGAAGCTCTTTTCCTTCCTGCTTGCTGCTATCACAAACTCCATCCTCTGTTCCGCCACTTTGGCTATTCTCCACGGCATCCTGAGCCTCTCGCTGGGGCCGTCTTCCTTCTCCAGCCCGCTACCGCCGGAGTGTAAAGGATGTCCCGGAACACTTTGTGAAGGATGTCATGGAACCGTACACATAAATGTCTGCTCCACCCCGAGAAGGATACAGCAACTCTGGAACCGCACTAGCCGCAACCGTGGACGGCCTGAGCACTCCAAAATCGAAACATCTTTGCTGAATCGCGCCCAGCGCTCAAAGCCGGCAATCGCATAAAAGAGCAGTCAGCACTCAGCATTCAGTCCGGAAAAACTCACCGCAACGGACGCGAAGGCCGCAAAAGAAGTGAAGAATCAAGCGCAAACGTACTCCAATATTCCGCATTCGCCAGCTTTTTACTAAAAATCAAAACTTCTTTTCTAAATTCCTTTGCGTGCTTCGCGCCCTTTGCGATGGAATTGTTTGGCTGATTGCTAATTGCTGACTGCTAAAAAAGCCAGGCCCCTTTCGGAAGGAACCTGGCCTGCGTGTCACCGCTATTTTTTACCATTTCACTCCCTCTTACTGTTGGGGATTGCTGACCGGAGCAGGCTGTTGCACTGTTTCGCTCACCGCCGCCACCGGAGCTGGTTCGGTCTTGATCTTTACCGTGGTCATGATCCGTTCCAGCCGGTCAAACACCTGCAGGTGGTCCACCGGCTTTGTGGTTCCCGGAGCATCTTCCACGCCCAGGGCAAATTCATAGCACGCGCCATTTTCAAAGTGATGGTAGTAGCGCGCCTCGCTCTGGTCGGTAACGCTCTCGGTTTTGGCGAACTCCACGCCCAGTATGTTGGTTTTCACCGGCACAATGGAATCGTCATCGGCGTCAACCGGAGGATTGGTTGCAACTTCCGTCAGCTCCGGCGTGCTGGCAAATTTGCCGCACTGCTCCGCCGTCACTTCTTTAAGCACGCTGGCTTTAAAGTATGACGAGGCCCGCGTACCCGGCAGAACCAGCGTGGTCAGCGTCTCTCCGCCAGGCCCGGCAAAGTTCATGGCCACCGGATCAGGCCATGCGGACTCCTTGCTGTCCTTTTCCGGCGTCAACATGGTGTAGGTCTTGGGATAGCGGAAAGAAACGCCATAATTACTGTTTTTGTATGTTGCGGTTGAAGCGTGCTTGACCGCTTTCTTCTTTTCGATGACCGCTTCAATCTTGTTTTCCAGCTTTTCCGGCTGGCTTTGTGCTGTCGCCGGACTCACCGGGTTGGGGTTGTTTTGGGTTGAAGAACTCACCGGCGCGTTCTTGTCTTTGCTGTTGGAACAGCCGTTAAAGTCGAGCACAACGGTCAGCGCCAGCACCGCTGTAATTGCCGCCGTGGCCGCGCCGCCAATCACCCGCGCCCGCTTAGTCGAACCGTTCACGATTGGACTTGCATTGAAAGATTTCAGGTCTGCCATGTTTGTTTCACCTCCGCTGCCTGGGGCAGCACCCATACCTATCGCAAGGTAGCAGCCATTGGTGAAACGGTTGATTCCGCGCAGGTTAGATCAAATCAACCAGGCTGCAGCCGTGGCGGCAAAAACACGATGTGTGTGTCGGGACACGCATCATGAGCCGGAAAGATAGAGTCTGACTGCGATTTCGCTTAGCGGTTTTCTATTTCGCTTTTTTCCAGACAATGTCTTCATTATTTCTGCGGTCGATCAATGAATCAACCTGGCCGTGATCGTCGGTGTGAAACAACGTCCGGCCTTCCACGCCTTTGCGGAAGAAAATATCACTGGCTTCTGGAACCAGTTCTTCTTTTGGTTTGCCATGGCGCTGCGCGTATAAGTGTCCGTCTTTGGTTGTGACAGTGATTGTCCGCTCCTCGCCCAGCAGGTAAATGCCTGTGTAGAGGATGTATTTGCTGGCGTCGCCCTTGCCTGGCGCAGGGTCTTCATAGTAGCGCAGCACCTGCGTGGCCACGATCTGCCATTTTCCCGCGCGCAGCATCCAGGTATCGGTTTGGTGGTATCGGGCCGTTAAATTCTGGCCGAACACAGTCTCGGTTTCATCCATATCGTAGCTGAGAATGGCCACGTTCCCTTCGATATGGCTCTTGGGCCGCACAATCTTGATGGAACCAGAATACCCCTTGGGCATCGGCTGAATATCCTTGATCAACGCGGCCTTGTCCATGTCTCTGCCCTTCTCGTCAAAATATAAGGCGTCATCGGCATAGTATTTCTTGAACGGTTCCTGATTGCCCGGGACCACGGCGTCAAACATCTCCTGGCTTCTGCGGACCATTTCATCCTGCGTAATGGCGGGACCATCGGATGGGCCGCGCAGGCCCAGGGTTGCGGCTGCCATTACTACCACGGCGATAAAAAGTTTGGTCTGCATAAAAACGTCCTCCTCCAGAAGCGGCTTTGTTTGATGGAAGTTTGATGGAAGAATGTAACACTCAGCGGGCTGCTTCACGCAAGAGTGGGATGAGTTGTACCGTGCGTCGATGCTGGAGGGGCCTGCGCCGGCTTTATTCAGGCGCTCAGGATAGATGCAGCTTGTCCCGTTGGCGCCGGTCAGTGCGGGCCAGTTGGATGATCTCCGCGATCAAGTCCGCGTATGAGCGTCCGGATTTTTTTGCCGCCATAAAAAATTCCGAATTGCTGGAGAGCCACGGATTGGGATTGGCCTCAATCAGATAAACTTCGCCTTTGGCGGTCAGGCGCATGTCAATGCGGCCATAGTCGCGCAGCTTGAGCACGCGATATGCGTTGAGCGCCGTTGCAGCCAGCAATTCCTGCGTTTCTTCTTTCAGGTCTTCCGCCGGCGCGGACTTTGTCACCTTGTACGCCTCGCTGTCTTTTTCCCACTTCACTTCCGTGCCGGCCACCTTGGGCATGCCTTCCGGCAAGCGTGAAAGATCAAGCTCCACCATCGGCAGCACCTCAGGGTTCTGGTTTCCCAGAATGCCCGCATAAATCTCGCGGCCTTCAATATATTCTTCAATCAGCGCTGGTGAATTGAACTCCTCCTGCACATAGTGGATTCGTTCCATCAACTCTTTCACGCTTGCCACCACTGAGTCCTTGTCGATCCCCAGCGATCCGTCTTCAGAAAGCGGTTTGACGATCAGTGGAAACGAGATGTCCTGCGAGTGGTCCAGCTTGCCCTGGTAACAGGTGGCAAAGTACGGCGTGCGAATTCCATAAAATTGAAAAAGCTTCTTGGCGACTCCTTTGTCCTGCGCCAGATACAGGCCCTGCGGCCCCGCGCCGGTGTAAGGACGGCCCAGCAAATCCAGGTATGCCGCCACGTGCATCTCCATGGTGTCGTCGCCCGCATAAGATTCCACCAGATTGAAGAACAGGTCGGTCTCATGGCGGGCCAGCGCTGTCAGGGACTTGTCTTCGCCATCCAGCATAAGGTAGGAAGGCTCATGGCCCAGCTTTTCCAGCGCTTCAAAAATCTCTTCGCGGTCGTGCTTCTCTCTTTTTTTCTTGCGCCGCTTGGATGAGCCGCGTTTCTTTTTCTCTGGTTCCGGAGCGGCTTCTTCTTCCTCGCCCCAGCTCTCATAGAGGATCGTGATTTTTAATTTGCTTTCCATGTCGGTCCCATAAGTATTTTGTCCGTTGATCTCGCTCGGAGTTCACGTCAAGTCTGTACGAACTTTCCTCGCGTCACGTAATTCATGGCCAGCGCCGTGGCATACACCGTGATTTCCGTCAGATAGTCTTTTTCCATCTTGATGTTGGCGCGGAGCTCCATTTCACCAACCCGCGTTTCAATCGACTCTACCAGCTTCCGGATCAGCGGACGCGGCACGCCGCTCCAGTACGTGAGCTTGTCCACCAGCGATTTATGGTTTTCCCGCAACAGCTCCACTGCCGGACGCACGCCTTTTTTTCTCTTGCGTCCCACTTTAAAGATGTCCTGCAGATCGGCGTCAATGAGCAATTCACCCGGTGTAGGCTGCTCGCTCATCGCGGCCTCATAGAATTCTCCCACGGTGGAGTCCATCTCTTCCACGGTAATGTCGGTCCGTCCGCGCGGCCGCACGGGATCAGTTTTGCCGAATTTTCTAAATGTCCGGTCCACGTAACGGAGTTTTTCCAGCGCCGGCCAGCCTTTATATTTTTGCCGCCAGCGCGAGCTTGGCGTAAGCCACACGGCAAAGGTCTCGGCAAAATCTTCATCCGGATGCTTCTGCGCGTACCAGCCTTCCATATGGCGGACAAAGCTTCGCGAAAATGGAATGGGACGGTAAGCGTCGCGATACGGCTTGCGGTACGGCCCAAACATCTGCTTCCATTCCGGCGTTTTATGCAGTGCGTAGGCGTAATTGATGGCGTGTCCGGCTTCATGCCGCAGATACATCATGATCTGGCGCGAGTCTTCCAGGTCATTCATCTCTTTTTCCAGCCGTGCCAGCTTGGGATCGGCCAGATAAAAAGGAATGCCAATGATCGGCTCGCCGGAGGGGCATCCCCACTCGTCGGTGAGGTAGCATGCCGGACGGAATTTCTTCAGCCCTTTGCGGTCAAGTTCGCGATAAAGCTGCTGGACAAAGCGCTCCAGCGGAGACCCTTCCAGCTTGAGTCCAAGGTCGCGAATGGGTTTGCCCAGGATTTCCTGGACTTCCGGCGGTGCTTTTTCAAAGGCTGCGCGCAAGCTGGCTCCGCGAAAAGAGTAGCACAGGCTTGTTTCCCCGAGCAGTGGCTCAGGGCATACCCGGTGCGGACACGGATATAGCGCAGCGACGCGCAGTTTGCTCATCCGCCCGCAGAGATTGCGCGCAAGCAGTCCTTTTAGAGACAATGGCGCCAATGCGCAACTTCCAGTTTCTTCTCTGCTCCGCTCTCCTTGGCGTGGTCTGTTCCTCCTCTCTTTCGCAGGGCCAGATCACCGATCCCGGCGCCAAACAGATTTGCGCCTCCGTGGAGCAAGTCGAGCTTCCTGCCGGGGACCGTCCTACGCCCGCCGAGGAAAACGCCCTTGCCCAGTGCTCATCCATCGACGCCTACTTTGGGTTTGGGCAGCCGCCGGATCCGGTGAAAGCGCGCAAGTGCGCCTATGCAGAGATGGACCGCGGGACCAGGTCTGCTCTCAGCGGCAAAGCCATCCTGACCATGATCTATGCCAATGGGCTGGGCGTGGCGCGAAATTATGACGTCGCTCTCAAACTGGGTTGCACCATGAGCGGCTCTCCAGGAGATGTGACCGGCAGCCTCTACCAGATTGCGCGGATGAAAAAAGATAAGCTTACTGACTACAACTTCAGGATTTGCGACCATAGCAGCGGCCGTGATTTATACGAGCAGTGCGCCATTCTGCAGGATAGATTTGACCGGCTTGAGCGCGACGGTCAGCTTGAGAAGCTTATCTCCGCCTGGAGCGCGCGCGACAAAAAGGCTTTCCATGCCTTTTGGAGTGAAGCGGAAAGATATTTCAAAGTGCAGGCCAGCAACGCCGTGAACCTGGAAGGCACGTTTGAAGTCCAGGAAGAGGCTTCCCTGCTGGAGCGGCTGGTGTCTACGCTGGAACAGTTTGAGCGCGGTGAATTTCCCAGCCACTCAGTTGAAGAACTTCAACGCGCGCAAGCCGCGGAACTTGCGGCCTATACGGAAACACAGAGCGGCAGTGTCTCAAGGTGGGGGACCGTGGCCCGCGAAGGCGTAAAAAAGAGTGAAGATGAATGGCGCCGCTATCGCGACGCCTGGATTTCATTCGGACGGCAGAAGTATCCCCGCGTGAACGAGCAGAGTTGGAAAACCTGGCTGGACCAGGATCGCGCCGCCGCGCTGAAAAGACTGCTGCACTAGCAATCGCCGCTACGCTGCTTTCCCCGCTCACGCCGCGCTTGGGCTGGCGTCATCATCATTGTCAAAGAGGCCACGGCCTGCTGAAAAGAACTTTTTCACCCCTGCCCCAAGCGCAGCCAGCAGAGACCGTTGGGGTGGGCGAGCATCCGGCTTGGGTTCACTCTCACCTGATTTGTTTTCCCACTCATAGCGCGAACTGCGGACTTTTTTCGCGGTTGGCGCGGCCTCTGACGGGGCGGCGCGGAGTGTTTCTCTCTTCGGATCGGTCATCAAAGAATCACTTTCTCCTTTTGGCAAAAGATCGATAAAAATCCTGGCCGAATTTTTTGATGAGATTTCCGCCGGACCGAGTTGCTTTGCAAATAACTACAGCAGAATCAATGGTTTATACGAATGGTGCTGTTGGAAAAAACCTGCACAACTTTACCTGCCCCCATCGGCATCAAACTTCGGGCAGTAGTGAATATTAAGATTTCCTTAGCAACCCGGGGCCGTTGGTTCCGCCAGTACCTCATTCCACTATGGCAAAAGTAAAGAAGCACTTTCTTTGTGGTGAAACGATCGCTGAAAGCGGGATTTATCTTGTGTTGCACAGCAAGCATCGCTTGCCGCACGAGGTAACACTGCTGCACGGCCAGTTGTTCCCCCGCTGCGCCAAATGCGGGGGCTCGGTCTATTTTGAACTGGTGCGCAAAGCGCCGGACATCACGCTGGCCCCGTTCAAGGTCGCGCTTTATACCCTCCCAGTCACGGACGAAGAAGAAGAAGGTTCCACCGTCGCGTCCTAGCAGTCCGCCGGCAGTTTCCTTAAAATCATAAAGTCTGGGTTCCGGCGCGCAGCTTGCGCTTTC
>DATBCN010000112.1:0-4948 GCA_036270475.1 Candidatus Angelobacter sp.
GCTGGCGATCGTGGTCCAGGCAGCCATGGCGATTGTCCTGCTGCTGGTCGGCGGCGCTTTCCGTGATTTGACGGCGCTGGCGATTTTTGCCGAATGGCTCTTCTATATGGTCGCCGCCAGTACGATCTTTGTCTTTCGCAAGCGCGAACCGGATATCCCAAGACCATACCGCACCTGGGGATATCCGGTGGTCCCCGCGCTGTTCATTATTGCCGCGGGCATTCTGCTCTATTACACGCTGGCGGACCCTGACAACCGGCAAAACTCTTTTGCTGGGACTCTGATTATCCTGGCCGGAGTGCCGGTGTACTGGTACTTTGCGAGAAAGAAGAAAACAACCTAACCACAAAGGACACGAAGGTTCACAAAGGACTTTGCGCAACTGTAGCCCTACTTTGTGTCCTTTGTGGTTAAATTTTCGAGCTACGCCCGGCTGAACTCCAAGACCTTCTCCGTCTGTCCACCCGGCTTGGGCGGCACCAGGCGTTCGTAAATCTTCACATATTCCCGCGCTGATGCAGTCCAGGAAAAATCTTTCTTCATACCGTTGAGCATCAACTTTTGCCAACTGGCCTGGTCCTTGAAAGCCCTGAGCGCCTCATGAATGCATGTAAGCAGCGCCATGCCAGCATAGGCGCTGAACTTGAAACCGGTGCCCTTGCCGGTGGCGGCGTCCCATTGCTCAATTGTGTCATCCAGTCCGCCGGTGGCGCGGACGATTGGGACCGTCCCATAGCGCAGGCTATACATCTGGTTCAGGCCGCTGGGTTCGTAGCGTGAAGGCATCAGGAACATGTCAGCCCCAGCCTCAATTTTGTGGGCCAGCGCATTGTCATACGCCACCTTGACGGCAAACTTTGCCGGATATTGCCGGCTCAGTTTAAGGAACAACTCCTGGTATTCCTTGTCGCCGCTGCCCAGCGCTGTAACGATTACGGGCAAGCGGGCAAGATCGTTGGCGATATCGGCGATCAGGTCAAAACCTTTTTGTGCGGCAAAGCGCGAAACGATCCCTATGACCGGCGTGTCAATCGGCGCATTCTCCAGTCCAAACTGGCGCAACAAGTCGTACTTGGATTCACGTTTGCCCGCCAGGTTCTCCGCCGAGTATTGCCGGACGATATGCTTGTCCTTTTCCGGGCTCCACTCGCTGTAATCCACGCCATTGATAATGCCGGTCAATGATCCGGCGCGCGAACGCAGTACGCCCTCCAATCCAAAACCATATTCGCTGGTCTGGATTTCCTGCGCGTATTTGCGGCTTACAGTGGTGAGATGGTCAGAAAAAACGAGTGCGCCCTTCAGGAAATTGGCCTTGCCCCAGAACTCCATCTTGTCGATGGCAAAAAGGTCCCAGGGCAACATGAGCAAGGGCAGAGTGTCCGGCGGAAACAGTCCCTGATAGCCGATATTGTGGATGGTAAAGACGGTGTGCGTGCCGCGAAAAACAGGATCATCGGCATAACTGGTGCGCAGCAGGATCGGGACCAGCGAGGATTGCCAGTCATGGCAATGAAAAATATCCGGCACGCCCAGAACTTTTGAAGCTTCCAGCACGGCGCGGCAATACAGAGCAAAACGCTCTGCATTGTCAGGATAGTCGCCGGCCGGGGTGCCATAGAGCGCCTCGCGGCCAAAAAACGGCGGATAGTCAATGAAGTAGAATTGCACCCCGGAGCGTTTGCCGCCATCCAGCACCGAGCAGAACCGGTATTGATCGTCAAAAGGGGTGGTAATGCTGGGCAGCAGCAACTTGGCGTCCGGCAGCGTGGTCTGTTTATATTTTGGCAGATACACGGATACGGAATGACCAAGCTGGGCCAGCGCCTGGGGAAGGGCGCCAACAACATCCGCCAGCCCGCCGGTTTTGGCGAACGGCACGCACTCTGAAGCGGCAAAAGCGATTTTCACGGGGCCTCCGTGGTGACGAAAGAAGGAAGCGGCACAACGATGCTGAGAAAATTCTAAATGGCGGAAACCAAAAGGGCCAACTCAGGCGGCACGAAAAAACCCAGGCTGGGACAGAATTTTTTGGCCGATGAAGGCGCGGCCCAGGAAATTGTCCAGGCGCTGGGCGACATATCAGAGAACGTGGTGCTGGAGATCGGCCCCGGCAAAGGCGCGCTTACGCAGGCCCTGGCGCGGAGCGCCAAAAGGCTGATTGCGGTAGAGTTGGACCGGATGATGGCCGCCGAACTGCGCTATAAATACCGGCTGCATCCGCATGTTGAGATCATTGAAGCTGACGTTCTCAAGCTGGATTTTCGCACCGTGCTCAACCGCACCATTGGGCCGCTCAATGATCTGCGGCCGCTCAAACCTTCGCGGGCGCATGTGGTTGGCAACCTGCCGTATTACATAACGTCAGACATTTTGCTGCGGCTCTTTGAATTTCACGATCAATTTGACGTGATTGTGATCATGGTGCAGCGTGAAGTAGCAGACCGGATCGCCGCCAGTCCGGGCACGCGCGATTACGGATTGCTCTCCGCCACCGCGCAGCTTTATACAAAAGTGGAAAAGCTCTTCACTTTGCCGCCGGACGCGTTTTCACCGCCGCCCAAGGTCCACTCGACGGTGCTGCGCATGACCGTTGCGCCAAGGTTTGCGGAGCTGCAGATCGCGCCTGAAGAATTTATCGGTTTCCTGAAAACGGCCTTTGCCATGAAGCGCAAGACCCTGCTCAACAATTTGAAAAAGGACTATCGTGAGGAAATCATCCGTGACGTGCTGAAACAAGCCGGCATTCGCGCGGATGTCCGGGCGGAAGCTCTGCCGCTGGAAACCAGTGCGGACGTCTTTCGGCGGCTGACAAAAAGCTAAATTTAAAAGGACACAAAAGAGACACGAAGTTTGGATCTTCGTGAACCTTCGTGGTTAAAGGTTTATTTCGGTCTGCTGCGCGAGCTGTCATCCGACTGCGAACGCGACGCAGGCGGCGAAGAAGACTGCTGTGCCGGAGCCGGCTGATGTACGACCGGCGGCGGTGGCGGAGAAACCGGGGCCGGTTGACGCACCTGTGGCGCCGGCTGCTGAGGCGGAGGCGTAAATTGCCGCTCCGGTTGCCGGTTGGGCGGGGAATACGATTGCGGAGGCGGTGTGTGCTGCACCTCCGGCTGCGGGTTTGGCGGCGAATACGATTGCGGCGGAGTATGTTGCCGCTCCGGTTGTGCAGGACCGTCATTCGAGCGGCTCACTGGCGTGCGGGGCCCACGATCTCCGCCGAAACGTCCGCTCTCGTGTCCACGAGAACCGCCACTACCGCCCGATGGCTCCTGCTCCACGATCTTTGGCTGCTGTACAGGTTGATGACCCGGCTTGCCATCAGCGTCAATCACTGAAGGTTGATTCTGCGAAGGTTGATTCTGCGCGGGCAGGTCAGTGCGCGGCACTCTGGCCTGCACATCGTCGTTGGTCAAAACGCGCCGGTTGCCTCTAGTGCCCGCCAGAGCGGGAACACTACCATCACCGCCATCGCCGTCGCGACCGCCAGTTCTGAATCCGCCGGGGCCTTGTTGCCGTGAACCGGGGTTTCTTCCGCCAGGCCCGCCATTGCCATCGCGTCCACCAGGATGAACCTGGCCCGGCGCTCCGCCAACGATCCTGCGATCAGCAGGAGGACGGGGAGCATGGAATCCCGGAGGGGCATTTGCCAGCCGCGGACGGCTATACCATCTGTTCCATCCGCCGGGCGCCCAGCACCAGCCGCGTCCGTTGACAAACACCCAGCGACCATAGCGATAGGGCATCCAACCCCAGGGATAGGACGAGACCCACGTATAGCCAAAGCCCGGCGAATAGCTCCAATAACCGTTGTTGAATGGGTCCCAGCCAAGGCCCACGCCGTTGGGCTGCCACACGTTTCCATATTCAGGGACGTCATAATATTGTCCGTAATAGTTCAGATCGCTCGCGCCATATTGGTAGGGCGATTGCGTATAGTTGCGGCCAGAAGCAGCGTATGAGCTCAAATAGTCGTCGCGTTGCTTGCTCCACTGGTCCAGATCGTCGGCGTCCGTTCCCTTGTCCAGCGCGTAACGGGTCACGTCAGCGGCATCAAGAAGAAAAGTTTCGTTCTTCTTCACGGCCACTTCTGCGCCGCTCTCCGGATCGCGGATGCCCACCTCGCCTTTCACCACCGCAATCTCCATGGGGTTGGCATTGGTGCTGGTCACGCGGAATGAACTGCCCTGCGCCAGCGTGATGGTCTTGTTTTTTACCGTGACCTGAAATTCACTGTCATCATGCTGGAGAATTTTGAATATGGCTTCGCCCTGGTCAAGATCGACCGTGGTGCTGGCGCCGCCAGAGGACGAACGCCCCAGGTCAGTAAATCCGATGACGGTATCCGGCGCCAGACGTATAATGCTGCCGTCTTCCATCTGCACTTCGGCCCAGCCGTCAGAGCGGGTTTGCAGCCAGCTATGTTCCGTCACGGGCACGTTCATGGTCACGCTTTCATAGCCATGGCCATTGTCCAGACGGACTTCACCTTCAACGTAACTAATGCGGACAATGCGGGCATGTGAATCGTGGCCATCGTCGTCTGCATCTTGCGCGTGGGCAAGCGGCGCCAGTGAAAAAGCCAGCGCAAAAAGGATGGAGAGGAACAGCCCCGATCTTCGAATTAAAGATATTCGGATTAGATTTCCAGACAGGATCCAGCGACGCATAGAGTTGCGCGGCATAAACCTCCTTTTAAAGCTTTGCGAGACTATCCTATGAGCCTACTCTAATTAGATGCGCAAAGAGCCAATTTTCCGGTAAGTGTTTGTAAAGCTGATTGGGGACAATGGGACTCGAACCCGCCCTGGCCGGTGACCGCGCTGCAATATCAGGTATTTACAATAACTTACAAATGGATGCCCAAATACGCGCAAAAGTCGCACAAGATATTGAACGCTGTGGGTTGCAATTTCTTGCAATTCAACGGCAGCGCCAACGTGCG
>DATBCN010000113.1:0-1850 GCA_036270475.1 Candidatus Angelobacter sp.
CAGTGGGACTCTTCATTAATACACTGCCCATGCGCGTTTCATGGCGGCCAGAAGCTGCTGTTAGCGACTGGTTGCGCGAGATCCGCCAACAGCATCTTGCGCTTCGGCCCTATGAGCAGACTCCGTTGCGCGTGATTCAAAAAGCCAGTGAGGTGCCCGGCGGCGTGGGCTTGTTCAACAGCATTCTGGTATTTGAGAACTATTTGCTGGATACGGCGCTGCGCGCTCAGGGCGGCGAATGGACCAACCGCCATTTTGAATACATTGGCCAGACGAATTTCCCGCTGGCGCTCATCGTTTATGCAGACCGCGAAATAATTTTGCGCCTGGAGTATGACCGCAAGCGTCTGGACTCCGCAGGCGCTGTACGGGTGCTCGGGCATCTTCGCACCCTGCTCGATGGGATTTGCACCGATGCCGCACAGCCAATCTCAAGCGTTCAGCTCTTGACGGAAACCGAAAAGCGCCAGCTTTTGGCGCCTCCGCGGGCAACTTTGCAAGTGCAAACACAAATAAAAGACTGCCTGCATCAGCGGTTCGAGCAGCAGGCAGCACGGACACCAGATGCGATTGCCGTCACCTGTGACGGCGAATCGTTGACCTACGCTGAGTTGAACCATCGCGCGAATATGGTGGCCCATCGTTTGGTCTCGCTGGGTGCCGGGCCGGAAGTGCTGATTGGCTTGTGCGTTGAACGCAATCTGGGAATGGTGATAGGTATTCTGGGGATTCTAAAGGCCGGAGCAGCGTATCTGCCCATCGATTTAAGCTATCCGCCGGAGCGCGTGGCATTCATGCTTGAAGACGCCGGCGTGACTGTGCTGCTTTCCGAGCGGAGTCTTGAAGCCAGCCTCCCGCAACATCAGGGTCTAATTTTATTTTTGGACGATGTGACCGGTGGCGCGAAAGAAGCGCCCGGCAGCGGGGTACAGCCGGAAAATCTGGCCTACGTCATTTACACATCTGGCTCCACGGGTAAGCCCAAAGGCTGCCAGATTACGCATGCCAACGTGGTGCGCCTCTTTGATCAGACGGACCAGTGGTACGGCTTCCAGCCCAGCGATGTGTGGACGCTCTTTCATTCCTGCGCTTTCGATTTTTCCGTGTGGGAAATCTGGGGCGCGCTGTTGTATGGCGGAAAACTGGTCGTGGTTCCGTATTGGGTGAGCCGTTCGCCCGAGGCGTTTGCCGAACTGTTGCGCCGCGAACACGTCACCGTGCTGAACCAGACGCCGTCGGCATTTCGCCAGTTGACGCCGTTTGTGCTTGCCAGCATCAGCCCCGCAGAACAGGCGTTGCGTTATGTGATCTTTGGTGGCGAAGCGTTGGAACTGGCCAGCCTATTGCCATGGATGGAGCAATATGGTGACAGCAAGCCCGCATTGATCAACATGTATGGCATCACCGAGACGACCGTGCATGTGACTTACCGGCCCATCACGCTAAAAGAAGTGCGTGCTGGATCGGGAAGTCTGATTGGCGAGCCTATTCCAGACCTCGCGGTATACATCCTAAATCCGCAGGGGCAGCCTGTGCCGCTGGGCGTGGCTGGAGAAATGTATGTTGGTGGTGCAGGCGTGGCCCGCGGTTACTTGCGCCGGCCGGAGCTCACCGCTGATCGTTTTATCAAAAATCCATTTGCCACGTCAGGGTACCTCTACCGCACCGGCGACCTGGCGCGGCGATTGCCGAACGGCGACATTGAATACCTGGGCCGCATCGATCATCAGGTCAAGATTCGCGGTTTCCGCATTGAGCTGGGCGAGATTGAATCAGTCATCAGCTTGTACCCGGAAATTCGCGAAGTAGTGGTGATTGCGCGTGAAGACAAACCCGGTGACAAGAAGCTG
>DATBCN010000114.1:0-3607 GCA_036270475.1 Candidatus Angelobacter sp.
ACCGGCAACTGGTCCCCGTAAAGCTGGAGGTCTAGACGCGGTTGGTCCGTTTTCTTCAAGCCTGTGCTGATGGTCTGTTGACCGGCGCTCTGTACGCCCTGATCGGCATGGGTCTGGCGCTGATCTTTGGCGTCATGCGCATCGTCAATTTTGCACATGGCGCATTTCTCATGGTAGGCATGTATGCCACCTATGTGTTCTTTGACTATTTCAAAATCAATCCTTATGTCGGTTTTCTTCCCGCCGGGCTTTTCTGTTTTATTTTTGGTTACATTATTTATGTCTTGCTGGTCCGCCCGGTGCGTGACCGTTCGCACTTCATGCAGATTCTAATGACCACCGGCATCGGCCTGATTCTTACTGACAGCGCGCAACTGATCTTCAAAGCCGACTATCGCCAGACCAACATCGACCTCATCAACCGCAGCGTGCATCTCGGTCCCTTTGGCGCGAATGCCGCCGAGGTGCTCTCTTTTGTGATTGCTCTCGCCTTCGTCATGGGCCTGCGGTCGTTCGTCGTCAGAAGCCGGACCGGCCAGGCCCTGCGCGCCATCTCGCAAAATCCTGAAGTTGCGCCGCTCATGGGCATCAATCTTGTCCGTATTCAGGGCTTCAGCTTTGCGCTGGGAATAGCTCTTGCCGGTGTCGCGGGCGGCCTGCTGCTGCCCCGGCTCTATCTCTTTCCTGGCGTGGGTGAGGATTACACCACCAAAGCTTTTGTCATGGTCGTGCTAGGTGGCATGGGCTCCGTTGAAGGCGCTGCATTTGGCGGACTGGTGCTTGGTCTCTCGGAAAGCCTGACCAGTCTGTATCTCGGCAATCAATGGGCTTTGATTGTCGATTTTGTTCTTTTCCTTCTGGTGCTGTCCTTTAAACCCAGCGGTATTTTTGGGAGGCAGCGCGCATGAGCCTCTTAAAGAACTGGAAATTCTGGTTGGCGATTGCCATTGTCCTGCTCTGGGCCCGCGTGCCATGGTTCATCCGGAACAACTATCAGTTGCAGGTGCTTTTCCGCATCACTCTCTTTGCCGCACTGGGACTGGCCTGGAACCTCGTCGGCGGCTATGCTGGACAGCTTTCGCTGGGCCACGTCGCCTTCTTCGGCATTGGCGCGTATGGCCTCGCGCTCTTTACCGCACTTTCCATCCCCGTCTGGATTTCCGTTATTCTCGCCGCGATGGTTGCAACGTTATTTGCCGCCCTGATTGGCGCAATCGCCTTCCGTCTGCGCGGCCCCTATTTCACCCTGTCAACAATTGCCTTTGGTGAAGTCTTGCGATTGGCTGCAACCAATCTGAACGTCACCGGCGGGGCCATTGGCCTTACCATGCCGGCGCTTTTCGTCGGCAGGACATTCTGGCGCTCCTACTATCTCGCTTCCGTGGCCCTTGTTGTCATTGCATTTCTTACCAACTACTGGACTTCCCGTTCGCGCTTCGGCTACTACCTCATGGCCATCCGTGAGGACGAAGACACCGCGGGCGCGGTGGGCATCAATACCACGCTCTGCAAACTGCAGGCGCTGCTGATGAGCGCGTTTCTTACCGCGCTGGCCGGCGCGCTTTATGGCAGCGCCTTCCAGTTCATTGTCCCGGACAGCATTCTTACCCTGGAAATCTCGATTCAAATCGCCATCATCACCATGCTGGGCGGTGCGGGAACGTTGCTGGGGCCGATCGTCGGCGCTGTTCTGCTGCTCTCCGCCTCTGAGGCTTTCAAGAACCAGTTCAAGGAAAGCCATCTTCTGATTTACGGCATTCTGATTATTGTTGTGGTGTTGTTCATGCCGGAAGGAATTGTTGGCGGGCTGCAACATTTGTTCCGTAAGCGGGCCAAGCCTGCTGCTGACGCCAAGCCGCAGCCCGTATTAGGCGGAGCTGCCCAATGACTCCCATTCTTGAAATGCAGAATGTCACCAAGCGCTTCGGGGGGCTAAGGGCCGTCAAGAGTGTTTCACTCGCGATGAACCCAGGCGAGATCCTTTTCATTATCGGCCCCAACGGCGCGGGCAAGACCACCGTGTTCAATCTGATTAGCGGATTTCTTCATCCCAATGAAGGAGTCATTCTCTTCCAGGGCAAGGATATTTCCCGGATGGCCCCACACCGAGCTGCCCGTCTCGGCATTGGACGCACGTTCCAGATCGTGAAACCTCTCCCTGGCCTGACTGTTTTGCAAAACGTGATGCTCGGCGCATTTATGCATACCGGCAATCTGGGCCAGGCGGAACGCGAGGCGGCAAAAATTCTCGACTTTCTGCAAATGTCACGCCTGAGCAAAATGCCTGCCCGTGGTCTGCCGCTAGCAGCGCTCAAGCGCCTTGAAATCGCCCGCGCACTTGCCACCAAGCCCAAGCTCATCTTGCTGGACGAAGTAGTGTCCGGCCTCACCACCAGTGAAGCGCTGGCGTTGGCGGAGCTGGTAAAGCGTCTGCCGGAGTGGGGAGTAAGCGTTGTAGGCGGCGTGGAGCACGTGATGCAGGTGGTCATGAAGATTGCTCATCGTGTGATCGTGCTGGATTATGGCGCAAAGATCGCTGAAGGCATTCCCGCGGAAGTGGTGAAGCTGCCCACCGTGGTGGAAGCCTATCTCGGGCCAAAATACAAGGAGCTGACCCAGTGACCGCGCCAAATGGCTCCGCCAATCCGTCAGCCGGTCCGCCGTTGCTTGCCGTTGGCAACGTCACCGCTTATTACGGAGACTTGCAGGCGCTCTTTGGCGTCTCGCTTCAGGTAAATGCCGGTGAGATCGTTACGCTTATCGGCGCCAACGGCTCAGGCAAGACCACGTTGCTTCGCGTCATCTCCGGTATGAAGCTGCTGGCTGGCGGAACACTGCAGCTTGACGGTCAGGATGTCTCGCGTGTTCCGGCGCATGACATGGTGGCGCGCGGCGTGAGCCATGTCCCTGAAGGCCGCCAGGTCTTCCCGTTTATGACGGTCCGGGAAAATCTTTCACTCGGCGCTTTCAATCCCCGGGCGCGCTCCCATATAAAACGCCTCATGGAAGAGCAGCTTGCGCTCTTTCCCCGCCTCGCGGAAAGAATGGACCAACTGGCCGGAACGCTTTCCGGCGGCGAACAACAGATGGTGGCCATTGCACGCGGCCTTATGGCGCAGCCTAAATTGCTGCTTCTGGACGAGCCCTCGCTTGGCCTTGCGCCCAAGATTGTGGAAGAGGTCTTCGAAAAAATTCAGGAAGTCCGACGCACCGGCATTACTATGCTCATCGTGGAGCAGAACGTCGTGAGCGGATTAAGCATCTCAGACCGTGGTTACGTTGTGCAAAACGGGGCCGTTCTTCTGGCTGACACGGCAAAAAATCTTTTGACCAATGAAATGGTCCGCGCCGCTTACCTGGGCTTATAGTCCAACCGTCCTTCGGTCAGTGATCGTAGATCGCAGAGAGATTTTTGTGCCCGGTTTTCCTCAAGCTGAATTTCAAGGCAGCTCGCTTTTCGGTTTGCGCCAGCAAATCAAACATAATGCAGCCACCGCCCTAATTCCCCATGAAATTCCCACAATGGGAAGATAACCGCAAATCAGAATTCTCTCTGCAAGCTAAAAGAGTTCAACACACAAGTTAACGAGAGCCGGTTTTGCTGGAT
>DATBCN010000115.1:0-6851 GCA_036270475.1 Candidatus Angelobacter sp.
TCGCATTTACACCGTTGGCATGGGCAATGCTCCCATCCAGGCAGAAGACGGCAAGATGCGCCGCCAAAAGGGCGGAAAAGTTGAGATCAGCCTGTTGAAGAATGGCCTGGCCGATCTGAACGCCGGCAATAGCTCCGCGCCGGCTTCCACCAGCGGCGTAACCGCGACTCCTGGTGCATCCGCTCAGCCGGCAACGCAGCCGGCCACCACTGAGCCGCCGGCCCAAAAGCCGCCGCAACCATAACAAGATTCTGTAACTTTCAATAACCAAACGCACCCCTCCTGCTCGAGTGGCCGGAGGGGTTTTTGTCTTTGCTTCTGTCGCTTTGCTCCCCACCGCTTCGGTCAATCTTTTGCATTGGATTCTTTCTGCTCCTGCTGCAAAACGCCCGGCGTGCAAGCCGGCCGCGCCTCCTTCTGGTCGCGATGACATGCCGCCAACTTTTCTGACTGGAAGACGGACAATCAGAGGGTGATCAAGGAGTGGCGGACCGGGCCGGTGTGAAGGCGCAGGGGCTAAAGCCCTCCTTAAAAACTTGTGGAGCGCAGGCGCCCTCGCCTGCGATGATCGCTTGCAGGGGCTAAAGCCCTATTACTTTTGTTCTTACAGCATCGCTGTGTTCAAGAGGTTTGTTCCGCCGCGCTTCGCGGTGAGCTTTGTTTTCGATTTCGGCGATTATGGCAATCCGGAGCCCCCAGGCATCGTCCTCTGTGTTCCTTTGCGGCCTCTGCGTCCTTTGCGATGGGAAGCTCTCCGATTTTGGCAATTCTGGCAATCTCTCTTTACCCTTGTTCCACGATCAGCTCCTGGCAGGTAATGCAATACCGGCTCCAGGGAACGGCCGTGAGCCGGTTGGCGCCGATCTCCTGCCCGCAGTTCAGGCATTCGCCATACGTGCCGTTGTTCACGCGCGAAATCGCCGCTTCCACCAGAGTAAGCAGCCCGCGATCCAGCGCCTTCTGGCGGAAGGTCATCTCCTTTGACAGAGAGGCAATGGCACGGTCGCCTTCGTCGCGGCCAAAATCCTGCGCTTCCTGCCGGTCTTCCTGCGTGCGGCTCAGGTTCTGGCGTAGGTCCTCGCGTTTTTTTGTGAGGATGTCTTCAAACTTTTTGAGTCTGCTCTTGTCCATGGGCGATTTTGACCTGGAAGTCTAGACCATTCTGAAAATATCTGCTGGGAACCTTATCTCCAGCATTTGCTCTTTGTATTTTAAATGGAATCTCAGTAGGCGTGGCGCCGGCGGAAAAATGAAGCTGGCTTTTGAGCTAAAGGCTTGCCATACTTCGCAGGTTTTTCAGTAAGCTCCCAAGTCGGGCCTGACTTACGGGATCAGGCAGAAGATAACCCGGTAAAGCATCCATAAAATCTGGGTTCCCGATCAATTTGTGAAACTCGACCGCAAGGTAAACTTGTAGCTCCTTTGGCGCATGCTGGACCTCGCTCAACAAGGACGGCCGGCCATCCATCACTGCAATCACGTCCTCGAGATCATGGCTCGCGAAATAGTCATTTTTGCCGCGTCCCTTGAATGCTTCCAGCTTGGTGCCAAGAAAAAGTGGCGCTGTGACTGCTCGGATTATCAAATCGTTTGCAAGTTGCACCGTTTGTGCGGTTGCCATGGCCGGCTTGTACCAACGATTTGAGAAGCCAAGGATTCTCTCGTCCGTGGGCATTACGTCCAGGCGGATTTCGCCATGCGACCACCGGCAAATAGGTGCCCCTTCGCTCTGGTCTGCCGTAAAGTCTAGTTGCAGCAGACGTTCAGCAAACGCTGTGTATTCCGCATATGAAGTAATTTCCGCAATCGAATCCACATCGTAGGTTGGACGGACCTCAGCGGCCGCCTTATCCGTAATCAGAAGGGCCGTGGTGCAGCCTCCTACAAAAACCAAGTCGCCAAGCAGGGGGCGCAGCAGAAGTGCGACGCGGGCAAGCAACTCAAGATTACGATTTGCCATTCTGTCTTGGACCATGCTTTTGCGAACGCAGCCGCATTAGTAGTTCTTTTTCGGCGATTTTCCGCTCCCGTGCTCGCCCGTCACGAATGGCGTCAACCAAGGCAAGCAATTCGTAGAGACAAGGATCTCTCCTGGCCGCTGCCGGGACACTACGATATAAAGGCTCAAAGGCTGCGCCTCTAACCGGGCCACCCGGATCAGGCCACACAGGTAACGGTTCATCTCCTGCCCTGATGTGCCGGCGCAGAGGCTCCGCCGCATAGGATGTGGGTAATCCGCGGGTCATGGCGCCATGTTGAGCAGGAAAAACGTATTTCAATCCATGCAGCAGAAATTCTTCCAGCGCCTTGCCGTTGGGGTTGCCGCCAAGGTCCGGGCCATGCAAAAGATGCGCTGCCTCGGCCCGCTTGACCGCCGCATGAACTTCGGAAACACTCATGCTTAGCTCTTGGGCTAATAGGGCAAAAGGCGGGCGCTTCCCTTCAAATCCCGAGAGTTTCAGGACTACCACTACGTCCTGGGGCTTGAGCACCATCTTCCCATTATAACTTTTTTATTCGCGAATAGCGAATATTTTACCTCCGCTACTTAACATCGTTCCTGACGACCTTCCCTTTCACCATCACAAACTGCACCTTCTCCAGCACGGTGATATCTTTCAACGGGTCGCCGGTCACCGCAATCATGTCCGCGCCTTTGCCTTTTTCAATGCTACCCAAATGCGGCACGCCAATCAGGTCGGCGGCGTTAATAGTGGCCGCCTGGATGATTTGCAACGGCGTCATGCCTGAAAGCGCATAGGATTCAAACGGCTTCAAGCTGGCTTGGCCGCGGGTGAGGCCGGGAGTGTCATAGTATTCGTCCGACCCAAAGGCGATAGGCACGCCGGCAGCCACCGCCCGCCGCAGGCGTTCCTGGTTGTTGTGGGCAAATTTCGCCGTGCCCTCCTGCATCTGCTTTTGCTCCTCTGCGGA
Organism: Candidatus Angelobacter sp.; assembly: GCA_036270475.1. Lineage (GTDB taxonomy): Bacteria > Acidobacteriota > Terriglobia > Terriglobales > Acidobacteriaceae > Angelobacter. The sequence goes on from DATBCN010000115.1 coordinate 2,935, forward strand.
AATCATCATCCGGCCTTTAAAAACCTCAAGGTATCCCGCAGCCGGATAATCCGTGGGGACAAGGTAGATGTGTTTGGCCGCCATCGTCTTCAGCACATCGTCGGGAATCGTATAGCCATGCTCTATGGAGTCGGCTCCTGCGTCCGCGGCGATGCGCGTTGCATCGTCGCCAATGGCGTGCGCCGCTACTTTGCGATGCACTCGATGCGCCTCGTCAACGATTGCTTTCATCGTGTCTGCAGCAATCACGCGCGGGCCGGTGTTCACGATCACCTTGATCAGGTCAGCGCCATCATAAAACGCCTGCTGCACGGCATCCCGCGCGGCGTTGGGGTTGCCGACGACGACATATTCCTGCGCCACCAGGGCCTGCGCTCCCGGCTGCAGCTCGCCAAATTGCCCGCCTGCAGCGGAAAGAGCGCGTGTGCTCACGGCCATGCGCGGACCTTCCACCCATCCGGCGCGGATTGCATCGCGCAGCGCCACGTCCCCGTTCACGCCGGAATTGCCCACATCGCGGACCGTGGTGATCCCGGCCTCCAGGTCTTCCTTGCCCATCTTTGCGCCCAGCAGAGCGCGCGCGGCGGTGCTCATGCTGCTAACGGTAAGCGCCATGTTTGGATCGTCGCCGCCCCACTTGCCGTCATAGTTTTCCAGCAGATGTGTGTGGCAATCGATCAGTCCCGGCAACAGCGTGGCCGCTCCCAAATCGACCACCGTCGCCGTTGGCGCCTGGGTTTTCAAATCGGCCAGCGGCCCCACGGATTCAATATTGCCCGCGCGCACCAACACTGCCTGGCCGTCAAGATATTTGCCGGTCTTCACATCAAGAACACGAGCGGCCTTCAGGATAGTGGCCTGCGGCGGAACAGCAGTCTGCGCAAAAAGTGAAAGTGAGCAGGAAAGAAGAACGATGAGCAACCGGTGCAAGCGCTTCATGGCGCGGAAGTATAGCAGGCTGCTCGCAAAACCGTGCTTCCGGAATCCAAAGAATTCTCTGGCCAAGGCTGGCTGGATACCATAAGGATAAAAAACTAAATTGCTGGGGTATACTCTACGGACTTTATTGCAGACGAGGGAATGCAGTATGGGGACCATGCTCCAGGAGAACGCCGCATCGCACCAGCAAACAGCCACATGCGTTGCCTGCGGTGAAACGGTTACGCAGCAATTCTGCCCGAAATGCGGCGAGCAAAAATTTGACCGCCATCATTTTTCTTTCAAACATTTTGTTCATCACTCGTCGCATGAATTGTTCCACCTGGATTCCAAGATATTCAGGACGATTCGCTACCTCTTCAGCAAGCCGGCCTTTGTTACCGCGGAGTATCTGGCGGGCAAGAGGTCCAGATATGTGAATCCGTTGCGCCTGTATCTGGTGTGTTTTGCGTTGGCCACTTTCCTGACGTCGACTTACCATCCTGTCCTGGATTTCGGCCGGATCAGCAAAATTGACCGGACAGGGAATCCCAACCAGTTGTTTGAAAAACTTGCCCACCGCAAAGGCGTTTCAGAGGAGGTACTGATTGAGCGTTTGAATGAGCGTCTCCACTTTTACTATGAAGGATCGAAAATCCTGAATGCCCTGGCCATGGCATGGTTGCTCGCGGTCTTCTATCGCAAACAGAATTGGTATTTTGGCGAGCACGCAGTCACGGCGCTTTACTTTCTGTCATTCACGGCGTTGCTTTCCATGGTGCGGTGGCCGTTCTGGCTTGCTTTGGGTGCTCCAATCCAGGGGGCCAGGTCCACCATCCTGTTGCTGGTCTTTCTCGCGGTTGTTCTGCCTTATTTGTGGGTGACTTTGCGGCAACTGTATGGTGAAGACAAATGGAAAACGGCGGTAAAGTCGGTCCTGGTGTACGGCGGAACGCAATTGGCGATTGTGATAACGACTGTTATCAGCGTGGCGCTGGCCCTTGTACATACACTGCTGGCGCATTAAGCCGGGCAGGAAGAGTGCGGGCTGGCTCGGCACTGAAACCTGCCGCGCGGAAACTCCCGCGAGTTCCGTGGCGGTCTTTGCTTCAAAAAGCCGCCGGGTTTCAAAAGCCGCCGGCATTTTTTAAAAAGCCCCGCCGGCAAGACGGCGCAATACTTTTAAAACCACTTTTTCTTTTTGAAATACAGCAGCGTTGAGATCGTGGTCACGGCCATAAGACCGACCGAATAGAGCGTGCCGTGCGGCCCGTGTTGCCAGGGCAGTGGCAGGTTCATGCCGAAGAAGCCGGTAATGATGACCATCGGCAGCGCAACGGTCCCCCAGATGGTCAGCACTTTCATGACCTCATTGGTGCGGTTCGCTATCGCGGAAAGATAAATGTCCAGCGCGCCGCTGAGCAGGTCACGGTAGGTCTCAATGAATTCTGTAGTGCGGACCACGTGGTCATAAACATCGCGCAGATAAGGGTCGAATTTGTCAGAAAGAATTCCGCCTTCGCGCCGGACCAGTGAGTTCACCACCTCGCGCATCCCGGCCGCTGCGCGGCGAAATTCAATCAGGTTGCGCTTAAGTTTGAAAATGCGCGCCAGCACCGGCGGCTCAGGACTCTGCAGCACAATCGACTCAATTTCCGCCGTCTCATCGGCAATTCGGTCCAGCACCGGTGAATATTCGTCAACGATTGTGTCCAGCAAAATATAAAAGACCTTGCCCGCATCGGTGACCTTGCCCTGCTCGGCGCGGACGCGTGCTTTTTCCAGGATGTCTGACTCCGGCTCATGGACGCTCACCAATTCCTTGCTGGTCAGAAAGACGTCAAAGTCCTCAAAGGTAAAGTCGGCGTCATTGCGCAGATGTTTCAGCACGCAAAAAATATAGTGCTCATGCTCTTCTGTCTTGGCGCGTTGCGGACGGTGGCGGCAATCCTCTACCTGCAGCTCATGAAAGCCCAGGCGCTGGGCAAGCTTGTCCAGCTCAGGCGAATTGGGATCGGGTATGTCAAACCATAAAACACCGGGCAGCGGCTGGTCGGCAGAGCTCATCTCAAAGGAAGTATAGCTCGGGGCGGTAATCTGGACGCTCTCTGGCGGCTGGCTGCTCTCAAAAACCACTGATTTAAAAACAAAGCTGCATTTTTGCTTAGTCCGGCAACCTCCTGGACGCACCTTAGTTCTAACGATGTAAGGCCAAACCTTTCCGCAGGGCCACTCATTAAGCATATGCGGTTCACAAACTTCATCCTGGTTTTGTTGTTCGGTTGCGGCATCGCCTCAGCCCAGGAAGCGTTTTTGGCTTCCGCATCTGCGCCGCCTGCTCCGAATGGAATTGCTGACATGGCGGAAGCGCCACTGCTAGGGCCGCCGCTGGTTGTGCCGTCGCTGGCCGCTCCGCCGACTCCACGGTTCCAGCAGATGAAGGACCTGATCAAGCACCAGATTGCGCGCGCCATTGATGGCAAGCGCTACCCATTACTTGAGGAGTGGCGGCCCTTGACTGCCCGGGAGAAATTCCAGGTTTTCCTGCACAGCACATATTCGCCTCGTACTTTTGCCAACGCCGCCATTGATGAAGCGGCAGACCGCGCCAAGGGCAATCACCTGAACCGTGAGTATGAGAGAGGTTTTCGCGGCGTGGGTCAGCGCTATGGCATCAACCTGGCCACCAATGAGACTGACGTTTTCTTCCAGCGTTTTCTTTTTCCCACTCTGCTCCGGCAGGACCCCAGATATTTCCGTAATCCTGATCTGCCTTTTTTCCAGCGCGCGCTCTATGCCATGAGCCGTGTGCTGATCACGCGCACTGACAATGGCGGACAGGCTTTCAATTCGTCGCGCATACTGAGCATCGCTGCTTCGCGCGCCGTCTCTGATCTTTATGTTCCCGGCGAACGGCAGGGAATGCATCCCATTGGCGCATGCGTCAGCTTTACCCTGCTGCGCGATGCGGGCGAGAACCTGCTGCATGAGTTCTGGCC
>DATBCN010000116.1:0-10701 GCA_036270475.1 Candidatus Angelobacter sp.
GGTATTGCTGGGTGGCCGTGGAGACAGCGGCAGCGGCGGTGGCGGCGACCATGAAGGACGTTCGTCACGTGGCGCATCCAGTTCATTTGACCAGCGCACCTCACATTCCGAGGAGCATGCGCCGGCCTCAGCCGAGATCACAGATGAGGACATACCGTTTTAGTAATTAAGTTCTCTGGATGAGGCTTCGCTCCGAGTTGGTCGAAAGCTGTTTATTCGGCCCTTCGATTTATTCACCCCACCAAAGGGTGGCTCTGTAGGCTGCCGTTCTTTGTAATCGAATATGACATTTTTTGTCATTTTCCGCTGAAATCAAGGCAAGAACTCACTTTACAATTATTTACAAAACGCGCCATAAGGCGATATCTTTCAGTAGGTTAAAGGGATATGAATGCTGCTCATCGAGGAGTGGCTGACAACCTGCATACTTAATAGTCAGATTCGCTGTCCGATATAAAAAGTGTAGGACTTGCAAATTCGCCAACAATCCCAGAGGAAGAGAGATTTTACAAAAATGCGCAAACAAAAAGGTTTTTCGTTGATTGAGCTGCTGATCGTAGTAGCCATCATTCTTATCATCGCGGCCATCGCGATCCCGAACCTGCTCCGGTCCAAAATGTCAGCCGCCGATTCGGCCGCAGCCAGCACACTTCGTACACTCAATACCACGGAAGTCACGTATGCCACCAACTATCCTGGCGCCGGCTATGCCGACACCTTTACCAAGCTGGGACCGAATGCAGCCCCGCCGAATTGTGACGCGACTGGCGCCTGCCTGATTGACGGTGTTCTGGCAGCTACCGCGAATGGTCCTTCGCCTAAAGGCGGCTACAAGTACTATCTAGTAGGAGCGGCTGCCGTGGCCGGCGTTGTGGGCGACTACGCAGTCAGTTCTGAACCAATCGTTCTGCAGAGCACTGGCACCAACGTTTATTGCTCTACAGCGGATGCCGTGGTTCGATTCCAGTTGGCAACCCCTGTTGTAGCGCCTGGCGCCGCGGTTGCGATCGCTACGTGCAAGACCGTCGCCAGCTATGGCCCCCTGAAGAACTAACATTTACTTTCGGCAAGTACCTGGGGGAGGGTATAAGCCAAAAGCAGAGGGCACGGCGTCAAAAGCCGTGCCCTCTTAGTTTTTCCGGCCTACTTCTCTTTGTCCGGCTCGGATGTCCGATTGTGTCAGATTTTCTGACAATTATTGTCAAATTAGCTTATGATTGGATACCAAATCAGTGACGTTCGTCGTGGCTTGTTCGCTTACTATGCCATTTCTTTTCAATCACTTAATTTGCTGATGGATCGGAACCGTTTGGTGGAATGGGAACTGGCTCTTAAGATGCAGGTATGAGGACGGGACGACGTTGAGTCCACCGGCCCGATGCCTTAGGCAAGTCCACAGCCATGGATTCAGAGGAGATATCTTTCAATGCGCAAACAAAAAGGCTTTTCATTAATCGAGCTGCTTATCGTGGTAGCCATCATTCTCATCATCGCGGCTATCGCGATCCCCAACCTGCTTCGGTCCAAAATGTCAGCCGCGGACTCGGCAGCAGCCAGCACCATTCGCACACTCAATACAACAGAAGTTACGTATGCCACGAACTATCCTGGCGCCGGCTATGCCGACACCTTTACCAAGCTGGGACCGAACGCTGCCCCACCTGTTTGCGATGCAACCGGCGCCTGCCTGATTGACGGCGTCCTGGCTGCTACCGCAAATGGTCCTTCACCTAAAGGCGGCTACAAATACTATCTAGTCGGCGCGGCTGCAGTTGCCGGCGTCGTGGGTGACTACGGAATCAGTTCTGAACCCATCGTTCTGCAGAGCACTGGCACCAACGTCTATTGCTCCACAGCCGATGCAGTCGTTCGATTCCAGTTGGCAAGCCCTGTCGTAGCGCCTGGCGCCGCGGTTCCGATCGCAACCTGCCAGACCGTTGCTACCTATGGTCCGCTGAAGAACTAAAACGCAACTTTTCGGCAAGTACCTGGGGGAGGGTATAAGCCAAAAAGAGAAGGACACGGCTTCAGCCGTGTCCTTTTTTCTTTCCCGCAGGGTAAGGAATTTTGCCACAAAATATAACAATATTTGTCACTCGCCCCGTAGCAATGCAGGCGTGCTTCGAAACGCTCTGTATGCAAATCGTTGAAAGCAAAGTGGATAGACAAGATATCCTCAACCATGGGGCATTAATCTGATGGCAATCGGAATGCTCTTAAACGATATGGTCAGACGAGACACAGCCGCCAGATTGTCTGAAACAGATAGAGAGCAAAAAACTACTATGACGAATCAGAACAAAACAAAGGGCTTCTCTCTGATTGAACTCTTGATCGTTGTAGCGGTTATTCTGATAATCGCGGCCATTGCGATTCCCAACTTGCTGCGCAGCAAAATGTCTGCCAATGAAGCGTCGGCTGTCTCCACGATCCGCAACGTTCACAACTCGCAGGCGGTGTATATCCTGGAATTCGGGGGCAGCGTTGGTTACGCAAGCACACTCGTGGCCTTGGGGCCGGGAACGCCTTGCAGCAAGGCAGCTGCGTGCATTACTGATGAAATGTTGGGATGCGCGGCCGAACCGTGTCACAAGGGCGGCTATTTGTTTTATTTGAATTCAACCTCAGCGGCTGAACCCTACGGCGATTACACTGCCTCAGCTACTCCCGTGTCATGGCAAGGCACCGGAACCAACAATTTTTGCTCGACCGAAGACGGCGTCGTTCGCAAACAAAAAGCGCCCGCTGCTGTTCTTGCCGCTGCTGAAATCCATGCAAACTGCTTGAATGCTGCAACGTATGGGGCGCTGGGCAACTAAGTTGGTTCCCTGATTGATCTGTTTCCATCCTTTGATCTAAACTTACTTATTCTTAGCCACTCATGCATGCCATAGAAATTAAGGAACTCACCAAGGCCTACGCCGTAGGCTTCTGGAAAAAACAACTTCGTCCAGCACTCCAGGGTCTCTCGCTGACTGTTGAACGCGGAGAGACGTTTGGCTTTCTTGGGCCTAACGGGGCTGGTAAGACCACTACACTCAAGATCCTGATGGGGATCATGAATCCCAGTTCGGGGTCGGCCACAATCCTGGGAAAAGATTTCCAGGACCAGGAAATCAAGGCAAAAATAGGCTTTTTACCGGAACAACCCTATTTTTACGACTATCTGAGCGCCCCTGAATTGCTCGATTATTATGCGCAACTCTCTGGTATGTCAGCCGGGGACAGAGCCAAACGGGTGGGGCCCACGCTGGAGCAGGTCGGGCTGGGCAGCGTAGGCAACAAGCACTTGCGCAAATTCTCCAAAGGAATGCTGCAGAGGGTGGGCATTGCGCAGGCAATCATCCACGATCCGGAAGTTGTATTCCTGGATGAGCCCATGTCCGGCTTGGACCCGCTGGGCCGGCGTGAAGTCCGCGAGCTCATTCAAGGACTGAAGGACCAGGGCAAGACGATTTTCTTTTCCACCCACATTCTTACCGACGCGGAAGCACTGTGTGACCGCGTGGCTGTCATCCACAAAGGCGAGCTTCGCGGAATCGGCGCGGTAGACGATCTGAGGTCAAGAATTGCCGAGAACAGCGAGGTAATCTGGGAGGGCGCAAATGCACTCTCCGCCGTCAACGGATTTCTGATTGAATCACACGTCACCGGGGCCACGGTACGCGGCGTGGTACGGAACGCGGACCTTGATGGTCTTCTGGAAAAACTTCGCCAGCAGCGCGCCCACCTTGTGTCCGTAACGCCCTTACAGGGCACACTGGAGGATTACTTCCTGGCCACGACCACGGAGAAAGAGGCAATTATTCCGTGACCTCACGACTTTACGCCATTACTCTAAACACTTTCCGTGAAGCAGTGCGCGACCGGGTGCTGTATAACCTGATTCTGTTTGTGCTGGTATTAGTAGGTTGCGCTCCGCTCTTCGGGCAAATTTCCATCGGCCTGGAACGTCTGATCCTGATCAATGTTGGACTCAGTTCGATTTCTTTCTTTGGGGTCATTATTGCGATTTTTGTGGGAATTGGACTGGTCGCTAAAGAGATTGACAAAAAGACCCTTTACACCATCCTGTCCCGCCCGGTACGGCGGTGGGAGTTCATTGTAGGCAAATATTTTGGGTTGATGATGACGCTGGTGGTGAACACCATCTTGATGACCGTGGGGTTTTACATTGCTCTATTGGTCACGGCGCACGGTTTGAAGAGGACTGATGCGAACCTTTTGGCGGCCATCTATTTCATCATCCTGCAGTTTGTCATGATTGTTGCATTGACTCTGCTGTTTTCATCTTTTTCCACCCCAATCTTTTCCGCGATTTTTGCATTCGCATTGTTCGTAATCGGCACCTTCGCGGAAGACCTGAAGAATTTTGCCGCGATATCGGAAGGCATGGTCAAATGGCTGGCAATGGGAACAGCCTACATCGTCCCTAATTTCGCCTCGCTTAACGTTATCTCCATGGCGGCCCACGACGGTGCAATAACCACTGGGCTGATCTTTTCCAACACGCTTTACGCGCTTCTCTACTCTGCCGCGGTGACCGCGGGAGCGGTTTTGATCTTTGAACGCCGGAACCTGAAATGAAGTCGCGAACCAAAGTTACGATTGTGGCGGGCGGTCTCGCGATTGCCCTTTTTGCAGGTTCCATCATCAGCCGCCGGCAGGTGGAACGACAGCGGGGCAACGAGGCCACGCTCGAAGATGTCCTGTTTTTGCCTTCGGGGAAAACGGTGAAACGGCTGAGCCTTGGATATTCCGGCTTGCTGGCCGATATCTATTGGACGCGCGCGGTACAGTATTTTGGATCGAAGCATCTCAACCATTCCCAGCAATATTCGCTGTTGTATCCACTGCTGGACATTACAACGGACCTTGACCCCAAACTTATCGTGGCGTACGAATACGGCTCGGTATTTCTGTCACAGAAGCCGCCGGACGGAGCAGGACAGCCAGACAAAGCAGTGGCCCTGGTGGAAAAAGGAATTCGCGCTAACCCTGAATATTGGCGCCTTTACTTTACGCTCGGGTTTGTCCATTACATTGACCGCCATGATCTCGAAAAAGCGCAGGCAGCCTTCGAGAAGGGTTCCAGGGTGCCTGGCGCTCTTCCCTGGATGAAAGTAATGGCCGCGCGAATGGCGGAGCACCGTAAAGACATCAACACTTCGATTATGCTCTGGCAAGCGGTTTATGAAACAACTCCGGACAAGGACGTAAAAGCCACTGCACAGCTTCACCTGGATTCACTTCAGGCGGAGCGGGATATCTCCGAACTCGAGCGCAGGGTGGAAAGTTATCGCCAGAGAACCGGAAACTCTCCGTCCAGTTGGGGTGATCTAATACGCGGCGGAGTCATTCCAGGAGTTCCGCTGGCTCCCAAGGGAGAGCCTTATGTGCTTAAGCCTGGCGGTAAGGTAGATGTTGCGGATTCCAGCAAGTACCGGTATCTGGGCGAGTGGCGCGGCAACCAAGAGCTGCCGTTCTGAATCCGAAGCACCACTTCTTCAATGCAATTTTACGTCACACTATTGATTTCGTTGGCTCTTACGCTGGGACACATATCTGCACAGTCCCAACAACCCAGTGTGGGAACCACGGCCCGTTCCGTTGACGACCATTACAACCAACTGAAAACTTTCAAGGCCGCGTTCACTGAGGTTTACCAGGGTGATGGGATTTCGCGCACGGAGAGCGGCACACTCTGGCTAAAAAAACCGGGCCGCATGAGATGGGAATACCGCGTACCGCGAGAGAAACTGTTTCTGATCGATTCGCAAAACGCCTACTTTTATGTCACCGGAGACCGTCAGGCCAGAAAGACTCCGATAAAAAACCTTGACGATATTCGCTCTCCCTTGCGTTATCTGCTGGGCAAGACCAAACTGGAAAAAGAGTTGGAAGGGCTTTCCCTGGCTCCGGACCTTACTCCGCTGCAGCCGGGCGATATTGTGCTGCGCGGGGTACCCAAAACCATGAAAGACCGCGTTTCAGAGTTGCTGCTGGAGGTCTCCGCCACGCACCAGATTCACCGGATCGTGGTCCATGGAATTGACAGTACCATTACCGATTTCCGCTTCTCACAGATTGAAGAGAATGTGCCCGTCCCGGACGGCCTTTTTCGCTTTGTCCCGCCGCCCGGAGTGGAGATTTTTCAGGACACCCAGGTAACCCAATAAATCACTCCCTGATTACCTTCGACGGCTGAAGAATTAATAAATTTAATGGCCAAAATGCGCAATAATAGTGGTTCCCCCCATTCTATTGGATAGAGTCAGCAGCGCATTGAATGCTAGACTTGTAAGGGAGTCGGAGCTTCCCCGTATCAATATTTCATGGCTGAATTCCTGGTCAAAATGGCGGATGAGCGCGGTCACGTTCTCCAACAAGTGGAGAGCGGCGTCTCTGAAAAAGAGATCAGAGACCGCTTTGCCCAGCAGGGCTTTCTTATTTATTCGGTCAAGAATCGCCGGGGTGTGCTGCCCATGGGCGGCGGCACCCGCAAAAAGGCGCTGAAAGCTGACCAGTTCGTCATTTTTAATCAGCAATTCCTTACCCTGATTAAGGCTGGACTGCCCATCCTGAAGTCGTTGAACATCCTCAGCAAACGGCAGAAGAACCCTTATTTCAAAGCCATTCTGGATAATGTGCAGGAGCGGGTCAAGAGCGGCGAGCTGCTTTCAGCGGCGTTCGAGGCCCAGGGAGCAACGTCAAAGATTTACACCACCACGTTGCTGGCGGGCGAGCGCAGCGGCAACCTGGAAGAGGTGCTGGGGCGTTACATCACATTCCAGCGAATCACGGTTTCATTCCGCAAGAAGCTGATTTCTTCTCTGTGGTATCCGGCGCTGCTGATTACAGCCCTGGCTGTGATGCTCACTTTCCTGATGACCTACGTGGTGCCGCAGTTTGCCGACCTGTACCAATCGCTCAATGCGAAGCTACCGGCGATTACAGTGATGATGTTGGGCATCGGCCGGGCCATCCAGCACTATTACTACATAATCCTGGCGGTTCTGGTGGGGTTGGCACTCGCAATCACGGTATGGGTCCGGTCTAATAAAGGCTCCAAGTCCATGGACGCAATGCGATATAAGCTGCCCTTATTCGGCGAAATATGGATGAAGTACCAGATTGCCATGTTTTCCCGCACCCTTTCCACGCTGCTTACGGGCGGATTGCCGCTGGTGCCATCGCTCGAAACGGCCAGCCAATCCATCAACAGCTTTAAGATTTCCAGCAATGTTGAATATGCTTCCAAGCGCGTGCGTGAAGGCCGATCACTTTCTTATAGCCTGGAAGAAACTCAGTTTTTTCCCGATCTGGCAATCGAGATGATCGAGGTGGGCGAATCCACTGGCGCGCTTCCCGCCATGCTGAATTCCGTGGCGGAGTTTTACGAAGAAGACGTGCAAAACTCTCTGGCCACGGCCATGCAATTGATTGAACCGGCGCTTTTGATTTTTATGGGCATCACGGTTGCGGTTGTGCTCCTGTCACTCTATATGCCGATCTTTTCTCTGGGAGCACAGGTGCAACAGTAGGATTGATATGGACCCAAAAAGTGTAACGACCCTGGAAACGAATACGCTGATCAACGGACAAGGAGATGGCAGCGAACAGCGCGCCCGTGACATGGCCGCGCGCTACCGTTGCGAGTTCGTGGACCTGCGCGGCTACCATCTGGACGCGGAACTGTTCAAGACCGTGCCAGTCGACCTGATGTTCCGGTACAACTTTGTTCCGCTGGAACAGAACGAAAGCACCCTCGCCATCGCCATTGCCGATCCCAGCAAGCTGATGATGATTGATGAAATCGGCCTGCTGCTCAACCGGCGCATCAAGACCAAGGTGGCCACCCTGGCGCAGATCAGCGACATCCTGAAGAAGACCGAACAGTCACAACGCGTGCTGGAAGAGGCCAGCGAAGGCTTTGTTCTGGATGTGGTGCGCGAGGACGAAGGCTCCGGCGATGACAACATCACGATTGACCGCATTACCGGCACCGCGGACGCGGATGTAAGCCCGATCATCCGCCTGGTTGACACCACAATTTTTACGGCGCTGCAAAAACGCGCCAGTGACATCCACATTGAGACTGAAAGCGACTCAGTAGTCGTGAAATACCGCATTGACGGCGTGCTGCAGCCAGCCATGCAGCCCATGGCCAAGGAGCATCATTCCACCATCATCACGCGCATCAAGGTCATGAGCGAACTGGATATCGCCGAGCGCCGCGTGCCGCAGGACGGCCGTTTCCGCGTGAAGTACAGCGGACGGTTGATCGACTTCCGCGTCTCCATCATGCCGACGATTCACGGCGAAAACGCCGTGCTGCGCGTGCTGGACAAGGAATCGATGAGCGAGAAGTTCCGCAACCTGGTGCTGGATGTTGTGGGCTTTGACGAAGAAGACTTGCGCAAATTCCGGCGCTACATTCTGGAGCCTTACGGCATGGTGCTGGTGACAGGTCCCACGGGCAGCGGCAAGACCACCACGCTCTACGCCGCGCTAAATGAAATCAAGACCGACGAGGATAAGATCATCACCATTGAAGATCCAGTGGAATACCAGATCCACGGCATCACGCAGATTCCAGTGAATGAGAAAAAAGGCCTGACCTTTGCCCGCGGACTGCGCTCGATCCTGCGCCATGATCCGGACAAGATCATGGTGGGCGAAATCCGAGACACGGAAACAGCGCAGATCGCGATTCAATCCGCGCTGACTGGCCACCTGGTATTTACCACCGTCCACGCCAACAACGTTGTGGATGTTCTGGGACGCTTCCTAAACATGGGCGTGGAACCTTACAACTTTGTTTCCGCGCTGAACTGCGTTTTGGCGCAGCGGCTGGTGCGCATGATTTGCGTCCACTGCAAAATTTCGGTCCGCTATTCCGATGACGAGTTGCGCACCTTCGGGCTCGATCCGAAGGAATGGCGCGATGTTCTCTTTTATGACGGCCCAGGCTGCATTGAGTGCGGCGGAACGGGCTACCACGGCCGGACGGCGATCCATGAATTGCTGGACCTTTCCGACCGCATTCGCGAGCTGATTCTGGAGAAGCGGCCTTCGTCAGAGATCCGCAAGGCGGCCCATGAAGAAGGCATGAAGTTTTTGCGCGACTCGGCGCTGGCCCGGGTCAAGTCTGGTTTTACCACGATGAAGGAAATCAACAAAGTAACCTTCATTGAGACAACGAGATAAGGATGGCAGTTTGAGCCAAAAAACAACACGGCCGCGGCTGGCTTGTGAAATCACGCCAGAAGGTGTGATAGCGGCACGGGCAGCAGAAGGCGCACCGCGTCTGGAGGTCTATACCTCGCGGCGGCTGGGCGAAGGCGTGATTGCGCCCGGACTGAACGTTCCCAACGTGCTGAATCCTGATGCGCTGCGTACTGCCTTGAGCGGCGCGCTGGGAGCGGTGGCGGGAAAATCGCGCGACGTGATTGTGGTCCTGCCGGACGTGGCGATCCGGCTGATGCTGATTGATTTTGAAGCTCTGCCGGACAAGCCGGATGAAATTGAACCGGTCATCCGCTTTCGCCTGAAGAAGTCACTTCCCTTTGATGTGGACCAGGCAACGCTTTCCTATGCCGTGACGCGCAACAATGGCACCGTCCGCGCCGTGGCCGCGGTTTCTCCGAGCGAGATCATTGACGAATACGAAAAAGCCTTCCGCGACATTGGCTACGAGCCGGGCGTGGTGCTGCCTTCGTCACTGGCGGCGCTGGGGCTGGTGGAGGGCGAACGGCCCACGCTGATGCTGAAAGTGGACCCGCTGAACATTACCATTACTGCCGTGGAACATCAGGAGCTGCGGCTGGTGCGCACACTGGAAAATCCGCAGAGCGGTAATTTTTCCGCTGCCGACCTTGCTGAAGCTGTGCTGCCTTCCATTGTCTTTTTTGAAGACACGTTTGCCGCGCATATCGAGAAGATTTATGTTGGCGGGCTTGCGCCGCTGGCGGAAGTTGGCCCGCTGCTTCATCAACATACGGGCGCGCAGGTGCTGGAATTGGCGCCGGAGCTTTCCCCGGAACAGAACCTGAGCGGTGAAGCGGTTTTGCCTGCAACCATGGCGGGAATTGTGGGGGCTTTGCTGGGATAATGCGCCTGAATATCAATCTCGCATCACAGAAATATGAGGACGTGCGGCAGTTCTATAGGCGCTGGACAGCGGCAATCTTGTTTGCAGCCGTGTTGACGCTGCTTCTGATCGTGCTGGCGTGGACCAATTTTTCCAGGTCGTCCAGCACCGGCCAGCGGATCAATGAGCTGAAGGCCAGGATTGCCGGCCTGCAACAAGAGCGCGCCGCCGCGGAGACAGTAACCAACCTTCCGGAAAACCACGAGATCACCGCCCAGAAAAATTACTGGAACAGGCAGATCAACCGCCGGCAACTTTCCTGGACGCAGCTCTTCAATGATCTGCAGAGAATCATGCCGGCACGCGCCTACCTGAGCTCAGTCCATCCGGAGATAACGCAGGACAATCGGTTGAAACTGACGCTGTTAGTTGTGGGAGATACTCACGAAAATGGGTTGGAACTGCAGAAGAAAATGGAAAAGTCAGCGAGCTTCCGCGGGCCGCTCATCAACTCAGAGACCCCGGAAAAAGACCAGAAAACCGGAGCTACACTTTATAAGTTTGAGATTGTTACCTTCTACACACCCACAGGGCAATCGCAGGCGCGC
>DATBCN010000117.1:0-1627 GCA_036270475.1 Candidatus Angelobacter sp.
CACAACAGCCAGACCATGAATGCGCTGGCGGTTGAGACGGAGCGCGCGGTCTCGCGCCGTGGCGCCAATCAGGAACGCTGCGCGGAGTTGGATGCACGGTCCGCCGCGGCCTATGCGGAAATGGAGCGCGCCCAGGCACAGTTGCTTTCCCTGCTGCAGGAAGTCCAGGAGAACCGGCGCTTTGCCGAATCCGCCGCGGAAGAAGTTGCCACGGCGCAGCATGAATGGAAATCGGCCCAGCAGTCCTCACAGGATGCGGCCATGGCGCTTTCCGACCTGGAGCGTCAACAGGAAGCAAGGCGGCAGAGCGTGATGCAGGCCATGGCTTCGGCTGGGCAGGTGCGCAACCAGGTCATACAAATGGATGAGCACCTGACCGCACTGGTGCGCGAAGCGCTGCGCCTGGAACGTGAAGCCTCAGCGGCCCAGGTGGATATTGACGGTTTTGGCGGCAAACGCGGACAGATAGCCTTTGAGTTTGAAACCATCACGCAGACTGCCGCGGCACTGGGAACACGCATCGGCGAAGTTCGCAGCCAGATTGAGAGCAAACGCAGAGAAGAGGAAGAAGGCAAGCGCAACCTGGATACGCTTCGCGCCGAATATGCCACGGCGCTGGGCAAAAGAAGCTCGCTGGAATCGGTAATTAATGAGCATGGTTACTCCACGGAATCCGTGAAGCGGCTTTTCCAGTCGAACGCGATGGGGAACGCCTTTACGCCGGCCGGCGTGCTGGCCGACTTTCTTGAAGTGGAAACCCGCTATGAAGGCGTGGTGGAAGAGTTTTTGCGCGACGAGTTAAATTACGTCGTGGTGAAGTCGTGGGACTCAGCCAATGAAGGCATGCGTCTGCTGCAATCTGACGTGGACGGGCGTGCGACCTTCCTGGTCCATCCGGAAGATGCGCAGGCCAAGTTCTCTTTTGTCGCCAGTGACGTGCCCGCGCCAACCTCACCCCGGCATGAAGAGTTGGTATCACTCAAGAACTGCATACGCGTGCTGGATGGCTTTGGGCGGTCGTTGGAAGTCGTGCTGCCCAAGCTGCGCGATGGCTACATCACGGCGGACGC
Source organism: Candidatus Angelobacter sp. (assembly GCA_036270475.1). Classification (GTDB taxonomy): domain Bacteria; phylum Acidobacteriota; class Terriglobia; order Terriglobales; family Acidobacteriaceae; genus Angelobacter. The sequence continues at coordinate 1,071 of DATBCN010000117.1, forward strand.
CAGCATTGCCCGCAATTTGGCGCTCGAAAATCCTGACGCCTATTTTCTCTCCGCCACCGGCGAGTGTTTCCATAATGTGACGGTCACGGGCGGCAAGCAGCGGAAGGAAGGCCCGCTCTCCCTGAAGCGCGAACTGCGCGAGATCGGCAAAGTAGCTTCAGAGTTGGAAGCAGCCATCCAGAACGAACAGGCGCGTGTAGGAACACTGGGACGCGAATTGGTGGAGCTAGGCAAGCTGCTGGGCAACCTGGAAGAAGAGCGCCGGGAGGCAGAGAAACAGGCGCTGACCTCAGGACACGCGCTCAAGCAGATGGAGTCTGAACTGGCGCGGACGGAACAACGACTGAACACCTATCGGCTGGAAATTGAGCGGACACGGTCCGAGAGGAACGAGAAAGAAATTGCAGTCGCGGAAAAACGCGAACAAGCCGAGGCGCTGGAACAGAAGCGGCAGGCGCTGGAAGACGAAATGCAATCGGCCCAGCAACAGGTCATGGAATTGAAGACGGCCCGCGACGAGGCGGCCCAAAACGCTTCCCTGGCAGCGGCCCATCTGG
>DATBCN010000118.1:0-8795 GCA_036270475.1 Candidatus Angelobacter sp.
ATGTCCGAAAGATGCGCGGCGTCTTCCGCGGCCGTCGTCAGGAGTTGTTGCTGTTGCCGGAATTCCTGGTCTTTCTGGTAGGCGATGAGCGAATCGGCCACATCCTGAAATGCCTGCTGGATGGTCTTGCGGTAACTGAGCACTGCTTCTTCTTTCTGCGCCTCGGCCAGCTTAACGCCGGAGCGTATCCTGCCGCCGGCAAAAAGCGGTTGGGCCAGAGAGCCGCCCAGGCTAAAAAATCCTGCCGGATTGCTGAACAGGCTGGTGAGGGCCGCGCTCTGATAACCGGCATCACCGGTCAATGTAATTTGCGGAAAATAGGCTGCTTTGGCAACGCCGATTTGCGCATTGAATGCCACAAGCTGTTCTTCGGCCTGCCGGATATCCGGCCGGCGCTCCAGAAGCGACGATGGCAGGCCGGCAGGGACTTGCGGCAGGTGGGGCTGCTCCGTCAGCTTTAATCCCCTGGCTACAGGGCCAGGATTTTTTCCCAGCAATATGCTGATCAGGTCTTCCTGTTGTTGAATACGTCGCTCAAGATCAGGCACTTGTTCCGCGGCGGTATACACCAGTTGCTCGGCCTGGCGCACGTCAAGCATTGACGTTGCTCCATGATCGGCAAGCAACTGCGTCAGCTTCAGCGAGTCGCGCCGTGAGGTAAGCGTCTGCTGGGAAATTTCAAGCTGAAGGTCGAGCGCCCGCAACTGGAAATAGGCCGCGGCCACGTTGCTGACCAGGGTGCTGATCACCTGCTGCCGTGCCCACTCGCTGGCCAGCAGATTGGCCCGCGCGGCTTCAGTGGCGCGGCGGAACTTGCCCCAGAAATCCAACTGCCAGGCGGCTGACACGCTCAATTGCGTGGCGCTGCCGTTTGTGGCCACGGGCAAAATCCCAGCGGGATTGCGCTGTATATCTGTTGCTGCTCCAGCATTGACCTGAGGAAGCTGGTTGGAACGCGTGATGCCAAGCTGCGCCTGGGCTTCAAGAATCCGGGTTGCGGCGATGCGCACATCATAATTTTGCTCAAGGGCCGCGCGGACCAACTGTTGCAACTGCTGGTCCTGAAAAAGCTCCCACCATTTCTGGTCAGCCAGCGATGTCGTGCCAGTCTTTCCCGCGTTCGCTTGCTCAGCTCCCCGGTGCGCGGTGGGAACATCGACAGCGGGGCGCTGGTAATGCGGCCCCACGGTGCATCCGGTAAAAGCGAAAGCAGCTAATACGATGGCGGAAATAATCTTCATTTTAGTCGTCAGCTCCGGTTGGCGATGGATGAGGCGCAACCGCCGTTGGAGTGCGCGATGTGCGCCGCAGGCGTGCCGCTATTTTCTCCACCACCACAAACAGCATAGGGATAATAAATATCGCAATGCAAGTTGCCGCCAGCATGCCCGTGATCACCACCGTCCCCAGAATGCGGCGCCCGGCAGCGCCAGAACCAGATGCAATCCACAACGGCACGCAACCCAGAATGAAAGCAAATGAAGTCATCAGGATAGGCCGCAGCCGGAGCTTGGCGCCTTCCAGGGCTGCCTGCGCCAGGTCTTTGCCTTTTTCGTGTTCGATCTTGGCGAACTCAACGATGAGGATCGCGTTCTTGGCGGAAAGCCCGATCAGCATGATCAATCCAATCTGCGCGTAAACATCCAGATCAAAATGGCGCAGCTCCAATCCAAGAAATGCCCCAAAAACGGCAACCGGGACTGACAGCAGCACGGAAAATGGGAGCGCCCAGCTTTCATAGAGCGCGGCCAGAATCAGAAAGACCAGCAGGAGTGAGAGTGCAAAAATCCCCGTGGCCGCGCCTGAGGCCCTTCGTTCCTGGTACGAGAGATCGGCCCAATCATAACCCATGTCCGCGGGCAGTGTCTCTTTGGCCACCTGCTCCAGCGCGTCCATTGCCTGGCCTGAACTGTAGCCGGGCGCGGCCGTGCCCAGCACCTGCGCCGCGCGGTACAGATTGAAGCGGTTGGTGTATTCCGGACCGGTGGTGGGCTTGGTTGTTACCACGGCTGAGAGCGGCACCATGCCGCCTTTGCTGCTGCGCACATAAAATTGGCCGATATCGTCGGGATGGGCGCGTTCGTCTCCTTCAGCTTCCACAAACACCTTCCACTGCCGGCCAAAGCGGTTGAATTGGTTTACAAAAAGCCCGCCTAGAAAAGCCTGCAGTGTCTGGTAGACGTCGCCCACCGCGACGCTCTGCTTCAGCACTTTGTCGCGGTCCACGTCCGCGTAAAGCTGCGGAATGCTGGTTGAGAAAGAAGCGTTCACGCCGCTTAACTCCGGACGCTTGCGCGCCGCCGCCAGAAATTTCTTCAGGTTCTGGTCAAGATAATCCACCGAGCCGCCGCTGCGGTCCTGTAACCAGAAAGAAAACCCGCCGGCGCTCCCCAGGCCCGGAATTGCCGGCGGCATAAAGCCAAAGGCGTTTGCTTCAGGAACGTCAGAAGCGAGCTGTTTGTTGAGCCTTTCCAGAATTTGCTTTGCTTCCATGCCCTTGCCGCGGCGGTCGTCCCAGGGTTTGAGCGCAATAAAAAAGAAACCGTTGTAAGAAGAAGACACGCGCGTAAGCAGGCTGAAGCCGGCCACGCGGCTCACATACTGAATGCCTTCTGTTTTAGCCAGGATCTTTTCAATCTTCTGGCACACCAAATCAGTACGCGCCAACGACGATGCCGGAGGCAACTGGGCATTCAGCAGGAAGAACCCATAATCCTCTTCCGGAAGGAAACTGGTCGGCAGCTTTCTGCCAACCACGCCATCCACCAGGACGAACCCAACCAGTATCAATACGCCAACCGCTGCCTTGCGGATTAAACCATGGCTCACCTTGCCATAGCCCCGAGTGGCTTTTTCAAACCAGCGATTAAAGGCGGCGAAGAAGCGCGCCAGCGGCCCATTCGATTTCTTTCTGGGGCGCAGCAACATGGCTGAGAGCGCCGGAGAAAGCGTGAGCGCATTGAAGGCCGAGATCAATACGGAGATGGCGATTGTGACCGCGAACTGCCGGTTCAACTGGCCTTGAATGCCGCTCATGAACGCAATCGGCACGAAAACTGACGACAAAATGAGCGCGATGCCGATGACCGGACCGGAAACTTCTTTCATCGCCTGAAGCGTGGCTTCCTTGGGCGACATGCCTTCTTCGATGTGATGCTCCACTGCTTCCACAACAACGATGGCGTCATCCACCACCAGACCTATGGCCAGCACCAATCCGAAGAGCGAAAGAGTGTTGATGGAAAAAGACAGAAATGGAAAAAACGCAAAGGTTCCGATAAGCGAAACTGGAACGGCGATCATGGGAATCAAGGTCGCCCGCCAGTTTTGCAGGAAGATATAAACCACAAAGATCACCAGCACCATGGCCTCGGTCAAGGTGAGGGCAATCTCCTTGATTCCTTCGCGCACGGGCCGCGTTGTGTCCAGTGAAGTTACAAAATCAAGATCAGCGGGAAAGCGCTGCTTCATCCCCTGCATGACTTTCTGCACGCCGTCAGCCACGGCAATTGCGTTTGATCCGGGCGCCTGGAACACAACGATGATGCAGGTAGGCTTGCCGTTCATGCGCGCCACCTGCTGATAATTCAGCGCGCCCAGCTCAATTCGCGCAACGTCTTTCAGGCGTACCAGCGAGCCGTCAGGGTTTGACCGCACCACAATTTCCCCAAACTGGTCCGCGGTAATCAATCTCCCCTGCGCCCGGACTGTATAGGTCATTTCGTTGCCGGGCGGCGCCGGCTCTGCTCCCACCTGGCCCGCGGGATTCACGTTGTTCTGCTGCTGAACGGCGCGGGTAATATCAGGAACGGTCAAGCCCAGTTTGGCCAGCACGTCTGGCCTGATCCAGATGCGCATGGCGTAATCTCCGGCGCCAAAAACCCTGACTTCACCCACGCCGGGAATGCGATAAAGCGCGTCATTGATATTGATGTTTGCGTAGTTCGCCAGAAACAGCGAGTTATACGAACCCTTGGGTGAATACAGCGCCACCAACATCATGGGGAACCCTGTGGATTTACGCAGAGTGACGCCAAACTGATTTACATCCGGTGGAAGATTGGGCTGCGCCTGGGCCAGGCGGTTCTGCACGTTCACCTGGTCCGTGGCGGGATCGCTGCCCACATCGAAGGTGACCGTCTCCTGCAGCGTGCCGTCATTGGCATTGGTGGACTGCATGTAGAGCATGTTGTCCACGCCGTTCAACTGCTGCTCCAGCGGCGTGGCCACGGACTGCTCAATCGTGGTGGCATCGCCGCCGGTGAACGTGGTGTTTACAATGATCTGCGGCGGGACGATCTGCGGGAACTGCGCCAGCGGCAGCCTGTCCATTGAAACCAGTCCGGCAAGGACCGTAACAATGGAAATCACCATCGCCACGATTGGACGGTTGACAAAAAATTTGGCCATTGGCTGCCTGCCCTTCTTCTTTTAGAGGTTCGCGTTTTAGAGGTTCGCGGCTTTCGGGGTCACAACGGTCCCGTCCTTCACTTTTTGCAGGCCCTCTACAACAACCCGCTCTTGTGGTTGCAGCCCATCCTGGATAATGAGCATCTTGCCGATATTCGGGCCAACCTTTACCGGACGGATACTCACTTTGTTATCAGGACCGACAACGGCGAGTTGGTAGCTACCCTGCAATTCCGTAACGGCACGCTGCGGAACCAGCAACGCGGATTTTTGTGTTCCCATTTCCGCCAGCACGCGCCCATATTGTCCGGGTCGAAGAAGATTGTTGGGATTCGGAAAAGAACCAATCACCCGGATGGTCCCTGTATTCGCATCCACCTGGCGGTCGGCCAGCAGGAACGAGCCTTCATGCGGGAAAGTAGCGCCATTGGAAAGCACCAGTTTCAGCCGGACGCCTTTCCATGCGTCCTTCACAACGCCTTTTTTGTCCTGGCTTTGCGTCAGCATGTATTGCTGTTCACTGATGGAGAAATATGCCTTGATCGGATTCACCTGCGAGACTGAGGTCAGAACCGTGGCCGAAGTCACCAGGTTGCCGATCTGCGTCTGTGCGATGCCGGCAATGCCATCAATCAATGACGTGACCTGGGTAAAGCCCACGTTGAGTTCTGCTTGCGCAACGGCCGCTTTTGCGGTCTCCACGGCGGCTTGGGCGCCCAACTCCGCTTGCACGTCATTATCAAACTGGCTTTGGGCAATGGCGCGGGCATCGGCCAGAGGCTTGTCGCGCTTTACGTCTTGTTGTGCTTTCCCCATTGCGGCCTGGGCTTGTGCAAGCTGGCCTTTGGCCTCATTCAGCGCGGCGATGAACGGCCTTTCATCAATCTCAAAAAGCACCTGCCCCTTGTGTACGTAAGAACCTTCCTTGTAGCCCTGCCTGACCAGGTAGCCGGAAACGCGGGGTTGAATCTGCGCGTTCACATAGCCATCCAGCGTGGCGGTCCATTCACTGGTAATGGGAACATCTTTTTGAATTACTTCCATCACCTCCACTTCCGGAGGCTTGGGCGGCGGTCCAGATGCTTTAGCGCCGCCACAGCCGGCAATCCCCAAAGCTGCCACAAGCACGCTGACGCCGGTCCGCAAACTTACGCTTGTCCATTTGAAAATCACGCGTTGATTTTTCAGGGCAGAAACTAGCGGTTGCATCGCGATGGAGTTCCCTTCTTCAATTCTCAGCGTGTGCGTGTTCCACTTGCCGCGGATGTAACGCCGCGTTGATAAAGTTGATGAGAAAATCGGCGTCTTCCCTGGCCGTGGTGGCTGGAGTTGTAACCAGTCTGCGCTGCAACGCTCCGGTAGTCAGGTCAGCGACGGTCCATGCCAGAATCTCTGCCGGCCACGGGCGGATGAGCTTTTGCGCAATCGCACTTTCTATTGCTACCGTGAGCTGGCGCACCGGCTCGCGCAGCCACTCGCGTGCCTTTGCCTTGCTCAACACAGGAGAGCCTGACGGCTCGATGTACATGATGCGGAAGAAATCCCGGCGCTCTTCACAGTACTTAAACCGCGCGTTGACGTAAGCCGAGATCTTTTCCCGCGCCGTGCCGGCGGCCGCGATTTTTTCGAGCGTGAGAGCACGCAACGCCTCCAGATCGTCCTCCAGAACGGCGTTGTAAATCTGCTCTTTAGACTCGAAATAAACGTAAATAGTGCCTTTGGCCAGGGTGGCCAGAGCGGCAATTTCATCCACCGTTGCGGCGATGTAGCCTTTTTCGGCAAAAACTCTGCGCGCAGCGGTAATGATTTCCGACTGACGGAATTCAGAGACTATCTGTTTCTTGGTCTTGGCGGATTGGACCGCTTCCGGCATGATTTGACTTTATAGTATAAAAAAATGACTATACAGTCAATTTCTAACGTAATCGCTTTATATCTCTTGAAATCCGCCTTGTCATACACACCGACGCTGATGACGTCATTGCCGGATTTGTCGGGCGAGTTGATTTGCTTCCATCCCGTTAAACGGCTAGGCTAGGCAGTTTCGTGGTTCCCGCGGGAGGCGCAATGTTTTTACACCATATCTTTACCTTTGGATCGACCATCCGATCGGCCATTGTCAAAGCGACTGCTCTCGTCTTGCTGGCGGCATGCCCTGTGTTGGCGCAAACCCCTGCAAAACAGCCGGCAGCGCAGGCCAAGACCCTGCGTCCGGCCAGGACGGCCACCGTCGCCCAAGCTCAGGCGTTCATGAAGAAGGCGGAAGACCAGCTTGAGGACTTGGTCGTCCGTTCCAGCCGCGCCAACTGGGTGCAGCAAAACTTTATTACCGATGACACTGAAACCATGGCCGCGCAGGCCAATGAAAAGCTTACCGCCGCCGTTACCCAGTTTGCGCTGGACGCCCGCCGCTTTGACGGGCTTAAGCTGCCCCCCGATCTGGCCAGAAAATTTCTGTTGCTCAAATTGTCGCTCACCGCTCCGGCGCCCAACAATGACGCTGAGCGCAAGGAACTGACCGAACTGGCCAGCAAACTGGATGGCATGTACGGCAAAGGCAAGTACTGCAAACCCGGGCCGGAAGGCAAAGAAGTGTGCCGTTCGCTGGGCGATCTTAGCCGCGTGATGGCCGGCAGCACCAACCCCGATGAATTGCTGGACGCGTGGGTAGGCTGGCACAAAATCTCCGTGCCCATGAGGGAAAAGTACGCGCGATTTACGCAACTCTCCAACAAGGGGGCCAAAGAACTGGGCTTTCAAGAGACCGGCGCCATGTGGCGGAGCGGCTATGACATGACGCCGGAGCAGTTCAGCGCTGAAGTCGAACGGCTATGGCGGCAGGTGGAGCCGTTTTATGTTTCCCTGCACACCTATGTCCGCAAACAGCTCATCAAAAAATACGGCAAAGCGGCAGAGCGGCCTGATGGGATGATTCCCGCACACCTGTTGGGCAACATGTGGGCGCAGGAGTGGGGCAACATTTATCCGCTGGCGGCACCGGCCGCGGGTGGCCAGGGCTATGATCTTACGCAGTTGCTTAAAGACCACAAGGTGGACGAACTGGGCATGGTCCGTTATGGCGAGGGTTTCTTCAAATCACTGGGCTTTGCCGAACTGCCAAAAACTTTCTGGGAGCGCTCGCTTTTTTTAAAACCCAAAGACCGTGACGTGGTCTGCCACGCCAGCGCCTGGGACGTGGATCAAAAAGACGACTTGCGCCTGAAAATGTGCATTGAAATCAAAGACGGGGATTTCGTCACGGTCCATCACGAACTTGGCCACAATTTTTATCAGCGCGCATACAAGGACCTGGACCCGCTTTTCCAGGACAGCGCGAATGACGGATTCCATGAAGCCGTGGGAGACACCATCGCCCTTTCGGTCACGGCGGAATACCTGAAGGAAGTGGGCCTGCTGGACGCCGTGCCCCCGGAAAGCGCTGACATCGGCTATTTGCTCAAACAGGCCATGAACAAGATTGCCTTTCTACCTTTTGGGCTGCTGATCGATAAGTGGCGGTGGCAGGTCTTTTCCGGAGAAACCACGCCCGCGCAATACAACAAAGCCTGGTGGGACTTGAAAGGCAAATATCAGGGCGTGGCCCCGCCGGTGGAGCGCAGCGAAGCCGATTTTGATCCCGGCGCAAAATATCACATCGCCGCCAACACTCCGTATGTGCGTTACTTCCTGGCGCGCATTTTGCAATTCCAGTTTCATCGCGCACTCTGCCAGACAGCGGGAATCCAGGGGCCGTTGCATCGCTGCTCCATTTATAAAAACCAGGCGGCAGGCGAGCGCCTGAATAAGATGCTCTCCATGGGCAAGAGCAAGCCCTGGCCGGATGCGCTGGAAGCACTCACCGGCCAACGCCAGATGGACGCCGCCGCGATCCTGGACTATTTTGCGCCGCTCAAAAAGTGGCTTGATGAACAGAACCAGGGCGAAAAAGCCGGCTGGCAGGGCATGGACACAGGAACAGACACTCCGCCCCGGCATACCAGCAGGTAAGCGTGGAAAGCCGAGAGAACGGCGCTCTTAAGCAGTTTGGATTGGAGCAGCAGCAGAAAATCAAGGTACGGAAATAACGCGGCGCGGACTCGGCTTGCGCCGCCGGGCCGCTTGTTCCAAGGGCATACGTATTAGGCCAAGCGCACAAATCTTAAGCGGTTTGGAGCGAAGCGGCAGAAGCATGTCTTGCGCGCCGAGCCGCGCGCTGCAAGAGCAGACAGTTCTAACACGAAATAAAATCTTAAGCGGTAGAGCGACAGAATTGCTAGGCGTCGGCCGTGACTTCAGGGAATTTCAGCTTGCTCTTGGAAAGCGCCTTGTTGAGCATGTCTTCTATCTCAACTTCTTCTGTGTTCTTGGCCATCGCCAGTTCAGTC
>DATBCN010000119.1:0-5230 GCA_036270475.1 Candidatus Angelobacter sp.
ATCGACGGTGGGCATTCAGGTGCCGAACCACAATCGCGAGACGATCTGGCTGCGCGAGGTGGTGGAGTCGCCGGAATTCCTGGGGACCAAGAGCAAGCTCACACTTGCCATGGGCAAAGACATCAACGGGCGAATCATTACAGCGGACCTGGCCACGATGCCTCATCTGCTGATCGCCGGATCGACGGGATCGGGCAAATCCGTGGCGATTAACGCCATGATTATGTCCATCCTTTATAAGAGCACACCGGAGCAGGTGAGGCTGATCCTGGTGGACCCAAAGCGGCTGGAACTAGGAATTTATGAAGGCGTGCCGCATCTTTATGTGCCGATCATCACCGAACCCAAGCTCGCGGCCAATGCATTGCGCAACGCCGTCCGCGAGATGGAACGACGCCTGAAAGTGCTGGCGGCCAAAGGCGTAAGAAATCTGGAGCAGTACAACAAACTGTTTGAGAGTGACACGCCGAGCCTGTTTGAAGATGAGAGTGACGAGAAGCCGCTGCCGCAAATTGTGATTATCATCGACGAGCTGGCTGATCTGATGATGCTGGACCAGTCGAACGTTGAGGAGTCCATTACCCGGCTGGCGCAGATGGCCCGCGCCGTGGGAATTCACCTGGTGCTGGCGACGCAACGGCCTTCGGTGGATGTGATTACCGGCTTGATCAAGGCGAATTTTCCGTCGCGCATTTCTTTCCGCGTGGCCACCAAAATTGATTCGCGCACCATTCTCGACGCCAACGGCGCGGAATCTCTGCTGGGCAAAGGCGACATGCTCTATTTGCCTTCAGGCTCGGCGCGCGTGCATCGGTTGCATGCTCCATATACGTCAGAGAAGGAGACGCATGCAGTCGTGGAATTCTGGCGGGCGCAGGCCCAGGCGCAGTACGAGCAGACATTCCTGGATGTCCCGAAAGAAGAACGCGAAGGCGCTGCCGGCTCAGCAGGTGGCGGCGAAGGCGAGAGCGACGAAGCCGAACACGATGAGCTTTACCATGATGCCGTACGTCTGGTGATTGAGTTTGGCAAGGCATCCACTTCATTGCTGCAGCGTCGGCTGCGTATCGGCTACGGCCGCGCGGCCCACTTGATCGATCTAATGGAACAAGATGGCATTGTGGGGGCGGCCGATGGCCCCAAGCCTCGCGAAGTCCTGAAAAAGCCGGATTGGCTCAGCGAAGTGGAAGAAGCGCTGAGATAATCGGTAATTGAGTATTTGGTAAATGAGTAATTGAAAGGCACATTTCCTGGGTTGTCTGGCCAACTTGTGGGACGGGTTTTAAAATTACCCGATTGCCAAATTACCCAATTACCAACCGCCACCCCGCCGTACATGGTCCCTTTGTACCTTGGTTCCCTTGACCAACGTAATGCGCCGCCCTGTGCTGATAGTGAAACAATAGCCCTCAATCAGGGTCTGGGGCAGCAAGGAGTTGATGTATGGCAGTTGAATATAAAGAACGGCGCATGTTTCCCCGGTTTGTATGCGATACGGGCGTGCGTATTCATCCGGAAATAGGCAATACCGGCTATTGGGGCACCGTGGGCGACATCTCGGTCGGCGGCTGTTATGTGTTTACTTTTTCGCCGCTTCCCGTGGGGCAGGTAGTTACGCTGGCCATCAAAGCCAATGACAAAGAGATTAACGTCGCTGGCCACACCGTGAGTTCCCATCCCGGAGTCGGCATGGGAATTGCATTTCACGGCTTCACGCAGGATGACGCTGAAGAGCGGTTGAAAAGCTTTGTGCAGCATCTGGCCAATCAGCCGAAGAAAGAATCTTTGGTAGTGTTCCACTAGACAGCCCAACCAACAAGCACGCCGGCCCCGAAGCTCTATCTCCTGGCTCCTTCACCGGCGTGTGTTCATCTGGCTTTATTACAAGCTAAGCTGCCTGCTCCTGGCGATACAGCGGCAGCAGCACCTCCTGGGTAAAGCTTTCATACGACGTGGGCGTCGTGTTCCGCGCAGACCGTTGCTCCAGCGCGCGCATGTGTCCTGTATTCAATGCCGCGGACATTTCAACAATCAAGTCCGCAACCGCCGGCGACATACCCATTTGCTCCAGCACCGGCTTGACCTGTTCCGGGGGCAGTTGTTTGTAGTGAAGATCAGGCTTGCCGATGGACTGCCCAATGGTCTTTGCTACCTCAGTCATCGTGAGATCGCTGTGCCCCAACAGCTCCTGTGTATGCTTGCCATTGAAGTTGAGATCAAGCAGAAGGTCCGCGGCTCGATTGCCAATGTCTTTTGTGGCGATGATCGGCATCTTCAGATCACTGCGCAGAAGTCCCACCATATGGCCCATTTTCACGACAGCGGCCACCTCGCCAAGCGTGTTTTCCATGAAATATCCGGGGCGCAAGTGGACCACGTTCAGGCCCGGAAGCTCATCCAGCATCGCTTCAAATTCATGCAGTCCAGCCACTGGACCGGTCCCTGATTCCTTGTCCGCGCCAATGCTGCTGAGTTGAACAGCGTATTTGATTTGGGCCTGCTTCAAGGCCCCGGTAAGTGAAGATGCTGTACCCCGCTGGTCCGCCAACGGGTCCTGGCTTTTCTCGTTTGGGGGGATCATTAGATAGACGGCGTCAGCGCCGCTGAAAGCCTTTATGAGTGCGTTTTGATCATTCAAATCGGCGACAATCACTTCAGCGCCGCGCGCGGCCAGCGGTTCCAGGCGGTTTCTGCTTCTGCCAATCGCGCGGACCTTCCTCTTCTGGTCCAAAAGCCGGTTGGCGACTACATGGCCTGTGTTCCCGGTTGCTCCGGTTACAACATACATGGGATAACCTCCTCTTTTGATCGATGCCGTCAGTGAATTGCGCGATGCTAGCTCTTTTGCTGCAGCTCGCGAAAATTTCTGCTCACTTTTGCATCCGCCGAAAGGAAGGTTTTTCCTCGTTTAATTCCAGTTTAAGCCTTTGAGTTGGTCCAGATTCAGGTTCCCGCCGCTCAGCACCGCCACTACCTTCGATCCCGCCGGCGCTTTGATCAGTCCATGCAGCAGGGCCGCCACGGGCGCCGCGGCTGCGCCTTCCACCACCAGCTTGCAGTGCGACATGGTCCAGAGCATCGCGTCGAAAATATCTTTGTCCGGCAGGGTCACAATGTCATCCACGAAGCGCTGCACAATGGAGAACGTGTTCTCGCCCACGCGCTTCACGCGCAGTCCATCAATGACGCAATCAATCTTGTCCAGCGTTACCACGTGGCCGGCTTCAATGCTGCGCTTCATTCCCGGCCCGTCCGACGACTCCACGCCAATGATCCTGATCTTTGGGTTCAAAGCCTTCAACGCCATTGACACGCCGGAAATCAACCCGCCGCCGCCAATCGGCACCACCGCTATATCGACCTGGGGAAAGTCTTCATACACTTCCAGCCCCAGCGTTCCCTGTCCGGCAATCAGTTGCAGATCGTCAAACGGATGGATATATGTGAGCCCGCGTTCCTGGCAAAGCTGCTTCGATTTCTCATTGGCCTCGTCCCAGATCAGCCCATGCTGCACCACTTCCGCGCCGTACGCCCGTGTCGCATCCACTTTGGATTGCGTCGCGTTGCTCGCCATCACCACCACGGCCTTCATCTTGTAGACGCCTGCGGCCAGCGCCACGCCTTGCGCGTGGTTTCCCGCTGAAGAACAAATCACGCCGCGCCTGCGCTGCTCCTCCGTCAGATAGCGGAATTTGTTCAGCGGCCCGCGCAGCTTATACGCTCCGCCTTTCTGGAACATCTCCGCCTTCAGCCGGACATCGAACCCTGTCCGCTCGCTCAACAGCCGCGATGTCAACAGCGGCGTGTGATACGCAAAAGACGAAACAATTTTTCTGGCTTCCTGAAACTCCTGCAGGGAAACTTCCGGAGCAGCGGCTACTTGTGTGGACATGGGTTCGGTCCTCTTTGCGATTTGGTTGGCAACCCAACAAGTTTATCAAAGCACATGTGCCTATCGTCTTTGTTTAGCTTGTTTCAGCATGCGTTGAATTCATTTTGGGAATCGCTCTGCCCCGCACTTCCGCTCTTGGTACAATCATAGCCATGCCTCGTATGGTGAAATGCGCAAAGTTGGGCCGCGAACTTCCCGGTCTGGATGAACCCCCTTTTGATACCGAATTGGGTCAAAAGATCTATGAGACCGTGAGCGCTGAAGCCTGGAAGATGTGGGCCGAGCACTCCAAAATGTTGCTTAATGAATATCGCCTGCAGCCCTGGAAGCCGGAAGCCCAGCAGTTCCTGGTGGAACAGATGGAGAATTATTTCTTCGGCGCCGGCGCTCAACTGCCCAAAGAGTTCGTCCCGCCGCCCAAGTAGAGCAAGTTTGGCGGCCTGAGTGAGGCAACGCCGAACGGGAACCGGCAGGCGATGTCCTCACCCTGAGTTTCCCCGAAATGAAAAGGGACCTCTACCCCCGGCAATGATTTTTCAAATTAAAAAAGCGGCCCGCAAAGGCCGCTTTTCTCCTGGACTCTTCAAGCTTCGCTAGCTATTTCGGGCTGCTCGTGCTGGCGGGGACTGAATCTTTCTTGACGTCTTTGTTCACGGTCTTCTGCTTGCTTGTGGCCTGCACACCGGGCGGCTCGGGTTGCGGGTTCAAAGACACTTTGCTGGCCGATGACGTTGCCCCGCCCTTTCCCTGCTTTGGCGGTAGCGGTTGCGGATTCAGTGACACTTTGTCCGCCGCGGAAGCTCCGCCTGTCGCCTGTTTCGGCGGCAGCGGTTGCGGATTCAATGACACTTTTTCTCCGGGCGTTACCGTCTTGCTTTGCCCTACGCCAGGCGGCTCGGGCTGCGGATTCAGCGCTACTTTGTCCTTGGATGTAGCTTTCTTGCCGCCCTTTTTTGTATCTGGTGCGGGCTTGCCTGCGCCGTCACTGGTGGCTTGCGCCAATGACATGCCGGCGCCCAGCAAAACGGTGCATGCAAGTGCGAATAGCTTTTTCATCGATTCTCCTTTTGTCGTCTCCAGAGTGAAACACGCGGCCTTTACAATAGTTTCATCTCTCCGCGTGCGGTGCCATCTTAAATGGCCGGGGAACACACTTCTAGGTGGTGTCCTATTAGCGGACACCACCCACTTCTAAGCAACGAAAATCAGTGGGGGAAATGGCTTGCCCGAAAGCTTCACCACAGTGGTCCCACTTGTTCTTCCCTGAACACGGGGCGCGGCCCGCCTGAATTTGAGAGCCGGATTACTCCCAGATAGGCCTTTGCTTGAGGATCGTAC
>DATBCN010000120.1:0-4237 GCA_036270475.1 Candidatus Angelobacter sp.
TCGCAGAAATAGCACAACAAGAGACTTTCAATCGCGAGGAGCCTGCAGTCTGGCTGCCTGTTGCAGACAAGAAACAAACCCGTGCTCGAACAGCGCTTTTGCAGACGCCTGCCGCACCTTGGGTTCCGGAAGCTTCCACGCAGGTATTATCGCTACAGAAAAAAGTGTTCCTGGCACAGGCATTGATGCTGCGGCGGGCGCCAGCCGAGGCCCGTACCGTTGCCTTCCAGAAAAAACTGTTGCAGTGGCAGGCAAGAGCGGAAAGCACTAACCTAGCCGAGAGTGGCACGGACCATGTTGCGCAAGCTCCCGCGCCGGCTGCCTCGCAACAAAAATTCTCTGCATCTGCGATGGTGGAACAAGTAGATGCTTCAGAAACGCCGAACGGTTTTCAGCCTGCTTCTTCTTCAAACAAAGGGTCGCAAGTTGCACTGCAACCAATCGGCGATTTGAACGCCGCGACGCCGGAGAATCAAGATGTCCAGGGGGAGCTGGGGCCTGAAGCACACGCCGCAGCGAAAACCGCCGTACCCGCAAAAGATGCGCCCATCGCCACTGCAGCGTACTCACCGCAGCAGGGAGTTAGCAATCAAGAAGTCGTTTTAATGCCTGAGCCGGCTTCCACTTTGGCGGCCAAGCCGGATCTGGCGCAAGCGCAAACTGCTGAACTTTCCACAACTCTGGAGACAGAATTTGGCGGGATTTTCTTTCTCCTCAGTCTGACTTTGTATCTTTATATATACGGTGATTTCACCAGTCCTGCTGAACCCGGTCTCGAGCTGAATATATGGGACTTCCTGGCCCTGATGGCTCATGAACTTACCGGCGGAGCGGTGGAGAAAGATACGCTGTGGGAACAACTGGCTTCTCTGGCTGGCCGCCCAAAGTCGGTAAAGCCAGGTCTCGCCTTTGCTCCACCAGATGAGTGGAGAGTGTCTCAAGAATGGCTTGCACCATTTTCTCATGACTATGATCCGCGGCCCATCCTGATCAACGGCAGGATGATCTCCATGCACCCTGCGGGATTCATCGTGACGGATGTTCCTGCGGAAACGGACTCTCAGTTCGATCTCAATGAAGCCATCGGGCTAGCGGGCCGTCTGCAGCGTTGGGTGGGATGGATGGCCTCCTATTTTCGTGCTCGTCTGGTGCTTGCCCTGGGCCGTGAAGATGCAGTGGCATTGCTTTGTACGCGGCCGGCACGCATTGTCTTCACCTTGACTCACATTGATGTGACTTTTTCACTGGACCATCATCCGATCGAGCTTCGCATGGCCGGGCTCGACCGTGATCTTGGATGGATTCCCGCGGCGGGGCGCTATGTTGCGTTTCATTTTAAATAGAGGCGAGGTTGTTATTCCCGAAAGGATGTTGCGCTTATGATGCCGTTTGAACTGCTTTCGTGTTCATGGCCCAGGCCAGTGGAAGAAAGCGGCAGGCGCTGGGTGTCAGCTCCTGAGTGGGATGCTCCGCGGATGCCGCATCTGCCACAGTTCCATGCGCGCAATATTGAAGGGCATCCATGCTGGGCCGTCGATTGGTGCAACGTATTCAGCCAGGGATTGCGTTTTCATTCACACCGGCGCAGCGGCGAGATGCGCGGTTTTCATGTTGCGTTTGAACTTCGCATGAATGATACGGGCAAGCTGGTTTTCTGGGATGACGATGGATGCATCATCCGCCGTGGGGACGAGGTTGTGCATGAAGACCGCGAATGCCATGCTCTCACGCGGCATGAGATTGCGGTTCGCGCGGGCGAGTGCCTGGAAATATCGCACTGGCAATATCATGGCGACTGGATGTGGGCAGGCAAGCTGGAGCCAATGGAAAACTCACTGGCTACGGTCCAAACCTTCAGCCAATATCTACCCAAAATACAAAAGGCGCTGCGCCAACCCAACGGCCCGGCACTCAAAATGTATTTTGGCGGCGCATCGCCTGCCCGCTCTGTGCTTTGTCTTTACAGCATGATCTTGAACGGCTATCGCCCTTCCGCCATCCACATCTTTGGAGATTATCAGTGGAGTCATGAAGCGAGACAACTGTTTACAGAGTTGCTGCCGTTCGCCGTGATTGTGCCCACGGACCAGGTGCGTGAACAGGTGGCGGCGGTACGGCCGGAGCTGGCGGACATGGCCCTCTCCCATTGGCAGGTCATGAAGTTGTGTGTTGGCTTAATGTGCGGGCCCAACGAATACTGCTTTATGGATGATGACATGCTGATTATCGATCGCCTGAATGATGCGCTTGGCGCATTCACCAAGTGCGATCTTGTCTATGCGCCTGACGCTGATTATTCTAGCGACTATTCCAGCATATGGAGCGGCAACGGGACCGCGCGGCAGCTCACAACCGGCAACATCAATACGGGACTTTACTGGCTGCGCAACAAGCACAAGCCCGCCAAGGTGGCTGAGCGTCTGCTGAATGGGCCGGTCAGGAACGCGCCCGCATGGCAGTGGGAGCAGGGCTTTATGGCGACAGAGTTTGCCCGCGACTCCACCCAGGCACTTTCAACACAGCGGTACTTTTACCCTTACTTTGACGGGCTTCCCGGCGGGCTTACCGGCTATGACTATGCCGGCAATCCATGCGGTTTTGCCAGCGTGCATTTTGGCGGCCTGGCGGAAAAACCTTGTGAAGCTGGCGCTAGGACACTGGCCGCACAGTTGTTGAATCGCAAGCATCGGCGAAGCGCATGAGGAATTTTTGATGGCAGCGTCAAATGAAATATTGCAGGGAGCCACGCTTGAAGAACTGCTGCCGGCAGAGTGGCAGCGGTGCGTAACTGGCGACGCGGAAGCAGTCGCACGGTGGCGGCTGGTGGAGGGCGGAACCTGGTCATGGCAGCCTCGCGGCATTCGTCTGCGCAGCGATGGCGTGGAGTGGGCGGCGTTTGGCTGGCAGGCACTTGAAGCCGCGGAACTCATGCAGTTGAAGAACTTTGTGATTGAAGTGACGGTCAGCGGCAAAGCCAGCGCGGCCGGAATCAGTTTTGGCCCGTACAAGGATTTTCTTACCGTGATGGAACCGGGTTTCGGCAAGCGCCGCCTGCAGTTGGAAGTGGATGTGAACGCCGGCACCTGGAATTTCCGCGTTGACGGCCGCGTGACTTCCCGCTGCTGGTGGGATTCCGCCATTCATGGGGTTGACGACATTGTGAACGGTACGTTTACGCTGAAAGCGCGCAATGGCGAGGAGGTCCTGTTCGAGGATTTCCAGATACAGACCTTTGCTTCATCGTGCCGGTTGTCGATCATTATGGCGTGCTACCGGTTTCAGCAGCGCCTGCGTGTGACCTTGCGGAACTGGTGTCATCAGAACTTGCCCTCGGGTGAGTTTGAAATTCTCGTGGTCAACCCGCATAGTCCAGACGGCACTCGCGAACTCCTTGCATCCACGGCGCGAAGTTTTTCTCATGTCAGGGTGCGTGAAATTGCCGTCAGCCATGACATCGCAAAGAACAAAGGGAGCATGCTAAACACGGCAATTCGCGCCAGCCGTGGTGAATGGATCTGGCTTACCGATGCTGACTGTCTGTTTCCGCCAGATTGCCTGGGCAGCGTCCTGAATCAAATCCAAGGCCGGTACAATCGTTTGTTTTACGCGCAAAGGCGGTATTTAGGCGAGGCGCAGACCGATGGCCTTTTGTCCGGAAGATTGGATGGCATCATAAATTTTGCCGAACTGGCGGGGGCGGCGGATGGCCGGTCATTTGAGAATGCCCCGTGGGGTTACACGCAGATCGTGCATCGCGCTGTCATGAACAATCTGGGCTATTGCGAACACATCAATCATTTTGCCCACTGCGATGACATCTTTGTGCAGGATTGCCGCCGCCGCAGAGTTATTCCGGAGCAACTGCCCGGCCTTTTCTGTTTGCATCTGCATCACCCGTTTTCATGGTACGGCACGGATGCATTTTTGTAGGAGAGTTTATGCCCAGCATCGCTATCGGGATCCACGTTCACGCGGAGCCGGAGCAACTGCGCGCCACAATCGCGAGCGTATACGCGAACACGGCACTGCCTTTTGTGGTGGTCCTGTTGCCGGATGGCCCCGATGAGGAAACCATCTCCGCGCTCACGGATTTTCCAGAGCTTCAGCAGTTAACCTCTGAAAGCGCTTGCGGCGCGGCTGCGTGCTTTAATCGTCTGGCAAAAAATACAGATGCTGACGTTCTGGTGCTTCTGGAGAGCGGTGTACGCGTGGCGCCGAACTGGCTGGCCTATTTACT
>DATBCN010000121.1:0-6125 GCA_036270475.1 Candidatus Angelobacter sp.
GGTTGGGTTCGCCGTGGTGCTGGCTGTGTGGCTGGCGCGTTGGCTGCGCATCACTTTGGCGATAAAACGCGCTGAACCGTTGCGGGCCGGTCGCGAGGTGGAAACTCTGCGCCGCATGGAGCGTGCAGGAAAGATACGCAAGACAATCGAGATCTTTCTATCAAGCGCGTCTCTGGAACCAGGAATCGTGGGCATTGCCCGACCGGTCCTGATATGGCCGGCAGGCATCTCCGACCGCCTGGACGATCCGCATCTTGAAGCGGTCCTGGCGCATGAAGTGTGGCATGTGCGCCGCCATGACAATCTGGCCGCGGCCATCCACATGTTTGTGGAAGCGGTCTTCTGGTTTCATCCGTTGGTATGGTGGCTGGGAGCGCGGCTGGTGGAAGAGCGTGAACGCGCCTGCGATGAAGAGGTATTGCTCCTGGGCAGCGCGCCACAAGTTTATGCGGAAAGCATTTTGAAGGTTTGTGAGTTTTGTGTTGGCTCCCCGCTCGCGTGCATTTCCGGAGTTACGGGAGCAGATCTCAAGAAAAGGATAGTGCATATCATGACCAGGAACGTTGTGCGTAAACTCGATTTCAGCAGAAAGCTTTTACTCAGCGTGGCCGCTGTGCTGACGCTCGCCATACCAGTGGTGTTCGGCCTGGCGAAACCAGGGCCTGGCAGTGCCCAGCCATTGGCGGCGAATCCGGCTGAGAGCGCCACAGTTTTCTCCCATGGCTATCAAAACGTTTCCATCACGCCCGGTGAAACCGGAAACGGAGCTATCCAGACCAGGATCATGTTTACGCCTGAAGGTCTAATGGCCAAAAACCAGACCTTAAAAGATCTTCTTCGACTGGCCTATGGAGTGCAGGACAACCAGATCACGGGCGGGCCGGAATGGCTTGCCAGCGCAAGGTTCAATCTGGAGGCAAGACTGGATAGCGCGACCACTGCCGAGTTGAACAGGCTCAGCCCAGAGCGAAAGAAGATTGAACGGGAACAAATATTTCAGGCCCTGCTGGCAGACCAGTTTAAAGTGGCGCTGCACCGTGAAAGCAAGCCTATGCAGGCGTATGTGCTGGCAATCGCCAAGAACGGCCCAAAAGTCCAGCCAGCAAAACCCGGGGACACTTACCCCAACGGCATCCAAGGCAGGGATGGACAACCGGCAGGGCCGCATAGGTTTGATATGAGTTTGAATGAGTTCACCATACAAGCCATGCCGATGACATTTGTGGCAAACCAACTGGCGGCGCATTTGAACCAACCCGTGGTGGACAGGACCGGGCTGACAGGCGACTACGATTTCACGCTCAAGTGGACCCATGAGGGTGGTGTGACCGACCACAAGGAAATGCATGGCGGGAGTGAAGCCACCGTGCATACTGCCGAGGTTGGGGCCACAAACACCGCTCTATTCACGGCAATGGAGGAGCAGCTTGGCCTGAAACTGGACCAACAAACGGTCCCATTGCCGGTGCTTGTTGTTGATCGCGCGGAAAAGCCTTCAGCCAACTAACTGACAGCGGAGACGCTGCTGCTGCCCGCGCCGGCGTCTCCGTTTCTTGTGCGTTCCCCCCTTTTGTGCTTTCCCGCTGGGCAAAGAAAATTACTTTGATATAAAAATTATATTCTTGACATTTGTTTTTCCTGTTAGAACAATGCCCGCTCAGGGATGGGTTTCCCGGATCGTGCGCATGGCTTCTGTTTTTAACCAGCGATGCGAACTAACGTTCGTAAGACTCCTTCCCTTGGAGGAACCATGAAACGTCTTTCCGCCGTTGCCGCAATCACATTCGTCCTTCTCTTATCCTGCAACGCAGCATTGGCACAGGTCAGCGCCGCCGAGGCCCAACTGAATGGTTCCGTGCGTGACCAGACGGGAAGCATGGTGGCCAAGGCCGCCATCACGCTGCGCAATATCGACACGAACCAGTCTTACAAAACCACTTCCAGCAGCGTAGGCTCATACATCCTGACCAATATTCCGCCGGGAAATTACGAACTGACAACCGAATCACAGGGCTTTGCCAAATCATCCCAAACCGGCATTGTGCTGCGGGTGGCGCAGGTGGCCACGATTGACGTGAACCTGAAGGTGGCCGGAACCATGCAGGAGATCACCGTCAGCACAGATGCTCCGGTGATTGAGCCAACGCGCACGGAAGTAAGCCAGGTGATAGAAACGCAGCAGATCCAGGCGCTGCCCATCAGCGGACGGCTGTTCACGGACTTTGCGCTGCTCAGCCCCGGCGTAACCACTGGACGCATCAGCCTGCAATCGACATTTACTGATCCCTCGGTTACACGCATCTCCTTTGGGGGACAGCGCGACCTGAACAACAGCGTGACCGTGGATGGCGCCGATAACATCAATACCGCAACCGGGTCGCAAAGAGCGACGCCCTCCCAGGAAGCGGTGAGCGAATTCCGCGTGGTCAACAATAGTTTTGGCGCCGAATATGGACGCGCGCTGGGTGGAATCGTGAACATCGTGACCAAATCAGGGACCAACGACGTTCATGGTTCGGTCTACGAATATTTCATGAACAACAAGCTCAATGCTAAGCCGCTGCTCACGCAGCCGGGCTTTGATGCGTTCCGGCAAAACCAGTTTGGCGCGACGCTGGGCGGCCCGCTGCGCAAGGACAAGACGTTTTATTTTGTGAATTATGAAGGCCAGCGGCGCGGGCAGTCGCCGCAGTTTCCCGGTCTGTTGGTGAGCAATATCTCCGCGATCAATGCGCTCAAGAGCAGCCTGGGCATTGCGCCGGAAAATCTTAACGTGCTCAAAACGGCCGACGTGGACAACGGCTTTATTAAAGTTGACCATCAGGTGAACGAGAAGAACCGCCTCTCCGCGCGCTACTCGATTCAAGACGCAACCAACCTGAACATGCTGGTGGGAGAAACGCTGGACGGCGGCGGCGTGGGCGCGCCCAGCAGCGGACGCAACGGCTCACTGCGCGACCAGGACCTGGTGGGAACACTGACCACCTCGTTGAGCGAGAGCAAGGTGAACTCACTTCTCTTCCAATGGGCGCGGCGCAACTATGGCTTTGCCGGCGTTACCGGCCAGCCCAACCTCGACGTGCCGAACCTGCTGCTGTTTGGCCACAACTTTGGCGCGTTTGACCGCTACAACGAAACTCGCATCCAGGGATCAGATGCTTTTTCTATCGTCCACGGCAAGCACTATGCCAAGTTTGGCTTTGACGCAAATTACGTCCGCAACTTTGTGATCTGGCCCGGATTCACTCCGGCGCGCATCATCTTCCCCAGCCTGGGTGATCTGCTGGTTTCAGGCAAACCAAACTGGGGGTCAACTCCCTGCCCTGCTCCGCTGGTTGGGTTGGTTGCTCCCTGCCTGGCAGCGTTTTTCTGGGGCGCACCCGTTGGACCTGGCCCGGTTAATACCGCCGCGGCATCGCCTTCCGTCCCAACGACATGGGACAACGCTTTCCTGGCTTCGCAAGCGTCAAACTTCTTTGTCCACGTGAACCACAGCTACTTTGGGTTCTTTGCCCAGGACCAATATCGCGTTACGCCAAAGCTGACGGTGAATTACGGCCTGAGGTACGACGTGGAAGCCGGTCTTGGCTTTTTTGTGAACGGCGACCACAACAACTTCCAGCCCCGCGTTGGGTTGGCGTATGCGCCGGATCCAAAGACGGTGATCCGCGCGGGCTACGGGATTTTTAATGACAAATACAGCCTGACTTTCTTCTTTGTGCCAGCGCCACAGCGACCGCCGGTGATCGCGGGGCTGCCCACGGTCAGGAATCAGACGACGGGAACATACCTGCTGAACAGCATGTTCCTGCCCACGCCATGCGTTTTGGCCGGATGTCCTGTTGCGCCGCCGTTGCCGTTGCCGCCAGGGACAGTGCCGCCGCCGCTATTGACGTCAGCGTTTGAGAACCTGATTAACAACGGATCTTTCCCGCTGAACTCTCCGTTCTTCCAGGGCGGAACAGCCGTTGACCGCAACCTACGTAACCCATATACCGAACAGGCCAATCTTGAAATCGACAGAACGATTGGCGGAGGTCTGACCGTTAGCGTTGGCTATTTGTTTGTGGCGGGCCACAAACTGGTGCGTCCTATTGACTTAAACGTGGGGCCGCCCGTTGGCGTGCAACCCGGCACGGGCAAGGACATTTACGCTTTTGCCATCCGAGACCCAAACATTCCCGCGCCGCCGGCGGGATCTCCGGGGACCAACGGGATTTTTTACTTCACTGACTCCACGGGCAACTCGGTGTACCACGGATTGACGCTGCAGGTGATTGAAAAAGCCGGCAAGTATTTTTCACTCAATGCCAATTACACTTTTTCCCACACGCTGGACGATGGCACTTTTGTTACGTTCGTGAGCACGCCGCAATCGAACGCGCAAAGGAACCTGGAACGCGCGAATTCAAACCAAGATGCGCGCCACCGTTTTGTGGCCAACTTTGTGGCGGAAGCGCCGCAGAGCACATTCCTGCGCAACTTCCAGTTGAGCAGCATTGTCACGTTGCAGTCGGCGCGGCCGTTTACGCTTTTTGTGGGCTTTGACGCGAATAATGACGGCAATCCGGTAACGGACCGCGTGGGCAATTCGCCGCGCAACAGCTATCGCGGCGACAATCTGCAAACCGTGGACCTGCGGCTGGCGCGGGCCATCCACTTGGGCGAACGGAAGCTGCTGAACCTTTCCGTTGACGCCTTCAACCTTTTCAACCACAGCAACATTGATGAAGTGTTTTCCGTTTATGGCGCACCGGACTTTATTCCGGGCAACGTGCCGGTACATTTTGGCGATGGCAACTTTGGACCGAGCGGGGCTGTAGGCGCGCCGAGAACAGCCTTTAATGCGCGACAGTTCCAACTAGCGGCTAAATTCAGTTTTTAGATGGGGACTGATGTTTTGCGGACGGCGCAAAAAATGCGCCGTCTGCCTTTTGGGTCGGGCGCAAGGATTCAGGATTAACGGGCGGGTTCGATGGCCGGCAAATCATTGGCCGCAATCGTGTCGATCTTGATGGGCGCACGCTTCACGGGCGCTTTCGACGCGAACGGTTCACGATGTGTCCGGAAGGGCAGGCGAAGTTTGTGGGTTATTTCCGGCCAAAACTCCCTGACCATGTCCCACGCCATATCGTTGGCGACGCTGAAACCCACGCGGGTCGCTGTGGGAGCAAAACCGCGGGGATTGCCGGGGTGATACAAATTGCTGAGCGCCTTGGAACTCACGGTGCCGAACCACTCAGAGTAATTTGGCATCTGGCGGCCTGAGTCACCGCGAGTAACAAAGCGGTGCGCCAATGCATGTCCTATGCGCGCCTGGACTGATGAGTCTTCTCCCATGCGGTAGTAACGCGGGTCCTGGCGAAACACCGCGGGGTATAGAAATATCCCAAAAAAGTCGCCTGTAACATTATCTACCGTTGCCGCGCCGAAGCGTTTGCCATAGCCTGACATCCCCATCCGGTAGGAAGGATCGTCGCGGTCCCACTGTGCGGTGGCAGCGTCCCAGGCGGCGCCCAGATAGTTGAGCGGATCAGCGGTGCTTTCCACGAACATGTGGAACTTATCTGCGGTGCTAAGCGAGCATGGCGTAAGACCATGGCGGCGCGGAATATGCACCGTGGTGCTCTCGATCCGCTGGGAAAAACGCGAAACCAGATGATTGAGCGGGCCGCTGTAATCGTCCATATCAAAAGCTTCAGCAGGTTTGGCGCACGGCTGTTTAACGGGAGTAATGGCGGTAATGGGCGGCGCCATTGGCGGCGCAATCCACGAAGGCGAGCCCAATGAAGGTGAAACCAGTGAAGACGAAACCAGCGTGGGTGAAACCACCGTGACGGCTGGATTCAAATGATTGAACCGCGGCAAAGACTGCGCGCCGAGCAGCGAGCTTGCCAGCAGCGTCCCCATCAGCGCGATTTGTCTCTGCCAGTTCATGTCTCTCAAATCAAAAGAAAAACCAATTTCGCAAACCTAAATCTTTTGGCAGGCTGGGAATCTTGCCAGCCCAAGTTTTCGCTAACCCAAAAAGCCGGAAAAAGTTTCACAATCTATAGCGCCAAAATGGGATTGCCCGCGAAACCTCTACTTTATCGAGCAGCCATGCCAGCCGTCAGATTACCGAG
>DATBCN010000122.1:0-2115 GCA_036270475.1 Candidatus Angelobacter sp.
ATCCTTCCACCGGCGCGCCTATCGATGCATTTCCATCGGAACAGCGCTTGTGGGTCTTTGATCAGGCAGCCCGCACAATCACAACGTTTATTGTTCCTGGCGTTGTTGCGGCGGCCTTTTATGAGGATGAGTTCCGGGCCTATGCCGTGGGCAAGGGCGACATCAATAGTGGTAGTATCTCTGGCCATGTCCCTAACGAGGGCAACTTGGCTGTTTTTTCTCCGGTGCTGACGCTGGTGAAGCAGACCGTTCCTATCACGGGAAACAACGTCTTCAAAGATGTAACATCGCTCGCTTCCGGGCCATTCGTGTATCTGGCGAATTCCGGCGGCTTGCAAGTGATCGCCACATGCAACAACGCCCAGCAGGGCGTTACTCCACCGACAAACTCCAGCACCATTCAGTTCGTGGGTGGATCGAAGAACTCCAATACCATCATCGCCATGGATGCCACCGGGCTGGATGTGGAAACAGTCACTACCTCCGCACCGGCGGCGCCTTTCGCCATTACTCCGGCAAATTGCCAGGAGAATGTCAGCTATAGCAACCAGTTCTTCGACTTTGGCCTGGGAGCGATTACCGCCCGCCAGCTTCTGGTGGGCAGTAACGGCCAACATGTCGTGGTGCTTCCTGCCGGGATCAACAAAATATTGGCAACTGTCCCGGTAGTGGGAGGCACGACGAGCAGCATAGTTCTTCCCGCAGGCGCTACCGAGGCGTTAAGCGGCAGCATGACGCCGGACAGCAATACCATGTGGACAGGGGTCGCAGGCACCAACTCCGTGGACAGAATCAACCTCCTGGCCAACACGGATGACATACAACTGCCCATGACCTTCAAAAAATCCGATGGCTCCGCGGCGCCTCCCAACATCATCGCAATCAAACCGAAATAACCGGACCATATCTTGGCCGAGCCGTCCATCAACCAGTATCGCGGGCGGCTTGCGCCTTCTCCCACGGGATATCTCCACCTGGGACATGCCCGCACCTTTTGGGTAGCGTGGCGCCGTGCCCGCGCCGCTCACGGCAAACTCATCTTCCGCAATGAAGACCTGGACTATCAGCGCTGCAAGCCGCAATTCGTAAGCGCCATGTATGAAGACCTGCGCTGGCTTGGCCTGGACTGGGACGAAGGCCCCGACGTTACATCCCAGTCTGGCAAAAGCGGCCAGCCTGGGAGCCCTGCTATCGGCGGGCCGTTTGCACCTTACCTGCAAAGCGAACGACGCAGTTTTTATCTCAACGCCTGGCGCAAATTGCGCGACAGTGGATTGATTTATCCGTGCGCCTGCTCACGCAAGGACCTGGAACACGCTTTGTCCGCGCCACATGAAGAGCCAACAAAACAAATATATGGAGCGCAGGCGACCTCGCCTGCGTGCCCAACGCAACCTTCTGCGCAGCCGGGAACGACGGCGCTCCAAGTTTCCGATGACGACGAACTTCCTTATCCCGGCACCTGCCGCGACAAGATTGCAACCGCTCGGCTATACGATTCTCCCGCAGGCGTCAGTTGGCGTTTCAAAGTCCCCGACGGCGAAACAATTTCATTCGAAGATGGCTATTTCGGCGGTCAGCGCTTCATCGCTGGGCGTGACTTCTCTGACTTCCTGTTGTGGCGGCGCGACGATATCCCCGCCTATCAACTTGCCGTGGTGGTTGACGATGCCGCCATGCAAATCACTGAAGTCGTGCGCGGCGCGGACCTGCTCAAAAGCACCGCACGGCAACTCCTGCTGGTTCATGCTTTGGGACAGTCAGTTCCAGCTTACTTTCACTGCCCGCTGCTGCGCGATGACAATAACATTAGACTCGCGAAGCGGCATGATGCTCTGAGTTTGAGGGTGCTGCGCGAGCGCGGAGTTGATCCAGCAGAGTTGCGGAAAAAATTTGAGCTGGAGATTGACTGGAAACGCGGGCTGGTAAACGGCTGAGCCATGCAAGAAGGGTCCAGTCTGGTCAACGGCTAACAATGCGAGGAAGGTCTCTGATGGGGCGCGGTTTTGCGAACCCCTGCAAATTAACAGAAATTTCTACCGCGGCGGCGCGAATGACATCCAGTTATATTTCAGGGCCGCGGCGACAATCCGTGGGTCCATTGCCTTGGGTTTC
>DATBCN010000123.1:0-2347 GCA_036270475.1 Candidatus Angelobacter sp.
CGGCAGCGTATTGAGCACGTCTTCTTTGGTAAGCCATGCCCGGCGAAGCTGCAGCACGCCATAGCGCATTTTCTCCAGGTGTGACGTATGGTGCGCGTCAGTATTCACCACAAACTTCACGCCCCTGGCTTTCGCCATGCGCAAATGCTGGTCGCGCAGGTCAAGCCGGTCAGGATACGCATTGTGTTCCATGGCCACGCCGGCTTTGGCGGCGGCGGTAAACACTTTGTCATAGTCAAAGGCAAAACCTTCACGGCGCAGCAGCATGCGTCCGGTGGGATGCCCTATCAGTGACGTATTCGGGTTCGCAATCACGCGCAGCAGGCGCTCGGTCATCTCCGCCGGTTCCTGATTGAAATGCGAGTGTACGCTGGCGATCACAATGTCCATTTGCTCCAGCACGGAATCAGAAAGGTCCAGTTCGCCGTCGGCCAATATGTCCACTTCAATGCCGGCCAGAATCGTGATTCCTTCCATTTTTTTTGATGCGGCGCGGATCTTCTTGATGTGCGCCTCGGCGCGCGGATCGTCCAGTCCATTGGCGAAGGCCAGGTTCTTGGAATGGTCCGTGATGGCCATGTATTTATAGCCGCGGGCGAGCGCGGCCTCCGCCATCTCCTCGATGGTGCATTTGCCGTCGGTTTCGACCGTATGCATGTGGACGTCGCCCTGCAGGTCCGCCTGCGTAATCAGGTCAGGTAGTTTGTCTTCCGCCGCGGCCTGGATTTCTCCACAGTCTTCGCGCAGCTCCGGAGGAATAAATTTCAAGCCCAGTTTTTGGTAAATCTCCTCTTCGGTTTTCCCGGCGATACGCTGGTTGTCTTCCACCCGCGCCAGCCCGTATTCATTCAGCGTGTAGCCCTGCTTGAGCGCCCGCTGCCGCAACTGCACATTATGGTTTTTCGATCCGGTAAAGTATTGCAGCGCCGCGCCAAATGATTCCGGAAGCAGCAGCCGCACATCCACTTGCATACCGCTGCGCAGCTTAAAGCTAACTTTATTCTCGCCTTTGGCAATCACTTCAAGAATTCCCGGAAAACTCACAATGCGTTCAATCACCTTGTCGCGCTGCGGTTCGCTTTCACAACACTTGCCCGTAACCAGCAGGTCGAGATCACCCACGGTCTCGCGCCCGCGCCGCAGCGAGCCGGCCGGGGTGACTTTGTCCACGCCGGGAAGTCCTGCCAGGAACTCTGTCATCTTGCTTGCGATCTCATCGGCAGTGCCCAGCAGAAAACGTCCCGTAAGCTGCCGGTAGCTCTCAATTGCCTTCAAAATCTTCTGCTCGGATTTTTCGCTCAGCCGGGGCAGCGTCCGCAGCTTGCCTTCTTGCGCAAGTTTCGCGACACCGTCCACGTCGCAGACTTTGAACGCGTCCCAGATCAGCGCGATCGTCTTTGGCCCCAGTCCGGAAATCTTGAGCAATTGCAGCATCGACGGATGAAACTTCTGCAACATCTCTTCATGCACCGCCAGCTTTCCGCCGGTCATCAGCTCGCGGATGTTTCCCGCCATGCCTTTGCCGATGCCGGGAATGGCCAAGAGCGCTTTTTCGTCCTGATAAATCTCTGAAACCTGCTGCGGCCAGCCTTCCAGCGCCTCCGCCGCGCGCTCATACGAGCGTATGCGAAACGAATCCGCCGAGGCCACCTTCATCAGGTCGGCGGTTTCATAAAAGATGTTGGCAATAGCTTTGTTGTCCATTTTGTTTTGTAATCCCGAGCGCAGCGAGGGAACCCTACAGCAACGATTATATTGAGGGTAGGGACAAAATCTTCTGCAATCCCGAGCATAGCGAGGGATCACTACCTCTACGTTACCTTAATTTGTTTAAGCTTCGAAAGGAGTATGATTCCCCCGATGGCTAAGACTAAACCGACATGCTTGATCGATGTTAATGTTGCGATAGCCGTCAATCGTTTCCTTTGGGAGTTCCCGGTTATAAGCACAAAAACCCGGGTTTTCGCTGCCCTAAATGTAATCGACTTGTAGAACCGGTAAAACCGCGTCGTTCGAGCAAAAAGCGCCGCCCTCACTTCCGACACTGCAAAAAGTCAGATTGCAAATATTATTCGTTACAATAGGGTTCCCTCGCTACGCTCGGGATTTTACAAAAATGCCTACCATCCACGCCAACGGCGTTGAGCTGTTCTACAAGGAATCCGGCAGCGGCCCGGAGACACTTGTCTTCTCGCACGGCCTGCTCATGGACCATGCCATGTTTGAGCCGCAGCGCGCCGTTTTTGAAAAACAATATCGCGTGATCGCCTATGACCATCGCGCACAGGGCCAATCCCAGGACCCCGGCCAGGGCTATGACATGGACACACTGGCCGACGATGCCGCC
>DATBCN010000124.1:0-10848 GCA_036270475.1 Candidatus Angelobacter sp.
AGCCGCAAAACTTAATGTTGTGCTTGCCGCGAACCAGGCTGACGTTGTCCGCAAATTCATACCGGCGCATGATGGTAAAGCTGGGCAGGAAGATTTGCGTTCCGAAGTTACCGAAGCCGGGAAGATCAAGTCCCACCTCACCCGGTGTATTCGGGATGACATCAAAGTTGGCATAATTCCACTGGACGCGCGCTTCATTCAGCGTCTTGCTGCTGAATTGATGAAACCATGACGCCAGCAATGTATGGTCAAAGGCTTTCACGGCGCTGCCGCGGGAGAAGCCAGTGAGCGACGTGACGTCAGGATTCTGTTCCAGATCATGCCCAAAGCTATAACGCAAGGCAATTTGATTGTGATCGCTGAACTGGTGGTCGAACCGTGTTGAGGCCAGATAAAGGCGGTTGTTATAGGGGAAGAGTCCGCCGTTATTCTCAAACTGATTGACGAGGAATGCATTCCGCGGGCTGGCTGCGGGGTTGACCGTGAGGATGTTGGTGAGAATCCCGGCGCAAACGTTTGCGGCAAGAACGGTTGGTGGATTTGCGCCATTACTCAGACATGGGACGCTCGCTGCACCTTCCCCAGCTAATCCGTTGATAATTGCCTGCTGGTTGTTGCCGGAAGAAGCGCCCTGGGGACGGAAGATGCTGGTGCTAGTCAACAGCGGCACCGCGTTCTGTGCATCACCCAATAGCCCTTCAAAAGAGCTATACAGAAAAGTCCTGTCCTTGGTGATGGGGAAGCCGATGGAGCCGCCAAACTGTTCGCGGGTCAGCGAATCCTTTACGTGCTTGCCTTGCACATCTGGCAACGCAGGATTAAATGTCTGTCCCGGCGCCAACGCCTGGCTCACCGAAAAAGGATTGGCCGCATCCACGGCGTCATTGCGGAAATAGGCAAAGAGCGAGCCGTGAACATCATTGCCACCAGATTTCGTTACGATGTTGATCGTCGCTCCGCTGGCTCCGCCGAGATCAGCGCCGTAGTTGCTGCGGTTGATCTGGAATTCCTGCACCGCGTCCTGGGACATATTCAGCCGGACGCCGCCCGCATCGTCATTCACTTCACCGCCGTCCACGGTTACGCTGTTGCCACGGCCATTGCTTCCATAAAAGGAGAGGCCGCTCTGCGGCGTCTGCTTTACACGGAAGTCCTGGTCGCCGGAAAGCCGGGTGGAATCAGAAACCGCCGGCGCCAGCAGCGTGAAAGTAAGATAGTCGCGGCGATTGATGGGCAGTTCGCGAATATATTGTTCATTCACGACGTTTGCCTGCCCGCCTCTGTCGGTTTCCACCACCGGCGGCTCGGCTGTGACTTCTACCTGCTCAGAAACCTGCGATACCTTCATCGGGAAATCGACCGTGTTGGTCTGGCCGATATTGACCACAACATTTTTGGCGATCTCAGACTGGAAGCCTGATTTTGAAACGCTCACGCTATACGTGGCGGGCTTTAATCCGGTCAAGCGGAATTGGCCATTGTTGTCCGTGCCAACCGTGTGCTTGATTCCATTGGCTACATCTGTAGCCGTGACAGTCGCGTTTCCGACGACGGCGCCAGAAGGATCGGTAACGGTGCCTTTTATGTCGCCTGAAGCGCCGACACCCTGCGCGTAAACCATGCCGGTAAACAGCAGGCACGCAAGAATAATGCAGAACAGATGGACTCTAGACCTCATAAACCCTCCAAAGATGGCAGTGGCGAAGCGTTGGGAGATGGTCCGGTGTATTCGCTCGACGAAGGCGAAAACGCCAGCAAATGCGTGAATGAGTGCTCATTCATGAAATGAATAGTTCGAATGCCCTTCATTGGCCGAGTATTATCCCACATGATCGCGATTAACGTCTTATTCAATCCAAACCTTACTAAATGTGTAAAACGCCCATGAACGAAGATATGACGCCGTTCAGCCATGAGGCCAAAAATTGGGGCGCTCGAAAAGGCCAGGGACAACTCTATGGCAAAACCGCCGTTCGTGCATCAGATTTTTTGTCCAGAGAACCACGCAACACACGATTGGGGCTGCGTAATAGCCGCGTGGCATTATGTCGCGACAAGGGGGAAATTGTCAAAAAACAGCCGGGGCGTCTGCGGGTCGACTTCCTTTCAACCTGCGGTGAAATTCAGGTTGGCAAGGTCAACCGGAGCCATAAGAATTACGATTTCTAACCAAGACAGGGGAACATGCTTGTCTGCTAGGCGATGCAACATGCTCCCCTGGAGAGTGCTGGTTAATGAGTCCGACGTATTTTATCGAGTCACTTCAATCCAAATCTCATAAACCTGCTGGTTAACACTGGGAGGGCCACCATTGATAAATGCGTCGACCTGCAGAGTAGACAGGTTTGTGCCAACCGGAAGAGACACCACATCTGTTTGTTGTCCACGGCTGCTTGCAGTGCCGAATCCAACATCGTAGACTGCAGTCCACGTGCTACCTCCATCAGTCGAGTACGCTACACCTACAGAGTCAAAGAAACTGGAATCCACGGTGTAGGCTGATGAAACTTTTAGGTTTATTGCGGTAATGGTACCGCTGACAGTCCCGAAACCGCTCCAGATCTCGGTGCTGATTGAACCGCTTCCCAATGGATTAGCAAAGGTGATCAGATTGTTGTCAAAGACGTTCCCGGGGTTCTGATAAATTCCGTTCGGAGAGGAAAACGTGCTGGGACGGAGTGTTACCGTGCTGCCGCATACCGTACAGATCACGCCGGCTGTCATGTGATTTTGCAACAGGGGCTTGCCCACGGCCTTCACGTAAATCACCGTGGTGCTGGGAAGCGTGGTGGGGAGAGTGTATGAATAGCTGCCTGTGTTATTAACTGCGACATCTGCCAATTCCGTCAGGTTTTCACCAGTGGAACCGTCAGTGGAATAGAAGATCGCATAGTGATCAATCGTGCTTTCGTCACCAGGAGAGTTGAAACCGATTGTCCATGACAGGGTGGTGCCTGTAAGGCTGGCCGAGAAGGAAGATACGCAGTTGTCAATGCCCGTCTCCATTTCGGTCCCCTCGTCATAATCATCCCAGGTGGTGATTTCTACGGCCTGCAGTGGATGGCTGGTGCCAAAACCCTTTACCGCAGGTTCAGCCATGCTGGCCAGAAAGGTCTTTCCACATGTGGCATCCATGATTATGTGATCTCCTACGTCAAATGGAGACTGCGCATGATCCACTTTTCCCAGACCTCCTGCAAGCGCCACGGGGAGTGTGGTTGAAAAAGCAGTGGTTAGCCAGGTGTCATAGCCTGAAAGGTCATGGTTGGTCTGGCTGGTAGTGGGATTGAACCAACGGAAGCTGCCGCCATTGAGCGCTGTGGGCAGATGATTGAATTGATCGCGGTTGATGACTATGGGCACGGTGGAAAACGCATTTACGTGATGCGCGATGCCGCCATATATCTTTTGCCAGCAGTCGGCGCTTCCTGAGCAAGTGGTTCCCGTTTGATTATCATTGTAAACTGCACAGTTCACACAGCCGCTAAAGAACTTGGATTCGTCCAAAAAATATGACATGACTGGACGACCTGAGACTTTCCAATAATGCGAATCCGCAAAAAATCCGCCTCCGTTAAATGTTGTGCCATTGAATGCGCAGGTAAAAGTACTTGTTGTAGCCGTGTTCATGTAATCAAGGCTGCAAATCATCAGCTTTTCCACACAGTCCGGCGTTGAACCACCGCAGGTTTCAGTCTGTTTCCACATCACCTGGTCCGTCATAACGCTGTATAAAAACCCTGACGTGCCATCGGCCGCGGTCTTCCACTTGAGCATGGCATCATTCACCTTCAGATTGTTTGCATGTTGCGTCAAGCTTGGAGGCAGGGGACCGGGTGGATTCGCTACAATACCATCAATTTTCAATCGCTGCATGTAAGCGAGTTGCGCGCTCACCTGGTTCGTGTCATCGCTCGCATATCCAATGGAAAAGTGGTTGTTGACCTGATTTTGCGGACCAGGGCTTTTTGGTGCGTAGCTGAAGGGCGGCCCCTCATGCCAAAGAACCATGTTGGCAAAGACCTTGCCAGTGTCCGGCGCCACCCCGAAGCCGTTGTAAATCAATTTGTGAATATCGACATTATCGTGCGTGAAGTCGGCGACATTGTTGGGAACTGCGTCAAAAACCACCGTATTCGCTCCCGTGTTGCGATCTGTCCCGGCGCTGGCATCGTCATTGGCGCCGGGGAAGTTTGCCGAACAGGAGGTCGTCCCCACATAGCTGGCAGTCGGTGTTGCGCATGCAGATGTATTATTACTTGTTTCGTCCGTGTGGGTTGTTGTCCTTTGAGCCTCAGAGGCTAGAATGGCTGACATTAAGACTGCAACTAGAGTCATACTGAAACGAGCTATAGCTTTCATTTTATTTTCCTTGTCATAGGTTGGCAGCCGGATGTTTGGCGGTGTCCCTATGAATTTCTGTTCAGGCACACCGATAGAAGAGCGCAGTCCGGTTCGGTTCGAATCGGCAAAACGCAACTGTCTCTTTGTCGTGCTTCTTCACTACTGTGCTTGAGGGGGGGCCGTCAGAGGTCC
The DNA here is from genome assembly GCA_036270475.1 of Candidatus Angelobacter sp. Taxonomy (GTDB): domain Bacteria; phylum Acidobacteriota; class Terriglobia; order Terriglobales; family Acidobacteriaceae; genus Angelobacter. Next base: position 4,537 of record DATBCN010000124.1, read on the forward strand.
TGGACAGGAACTCTGAATCTTACGCTGTCATAGAATACAGGTGGGGGAGAGTAGGTTGCCTGCATGGAGGCAAAAGCTTTGGGGATTTCAGCTAGCTAGATAAAACATGGCTTGCAGTTTCATAATGGGATTTTAATGGTCAAACATTTGTGGTTAAACCAAAGAAAGTCAACGGAAAAAGTATGTATCTTTAGCAGCTTAAAGTATCTGTAGTTGCCTTTTTTCTATTGTCTTTGGTTTGGTACCCGGCGTTTGGCCAGCCAGTCCGCAAACATGGAGCTGGCGCGGGCGGGGAAAAGACGCTGGATACGGTCAATTCTGTAGGCGTCCGCGCCGATCAGCACACGGTTCTTGTTTCCCAGTATCCCCTTTACGATCACGCGCGATGCCTCTTCCGGCGTAATCACCGCAACCTTTTTGAAGTATTCCTCGGCTTCCTGGCGGGACGCGGCAGTTGCGCCGCTGAATGCGCGCGCATTGTGCGCGATAGGCGTGGCGATTCCCGCCGGATGCACGGAAGTGACTTTAATCGCAGTGGCACGCAACTCTTCGCGCAACGATTCACTAAACCCGCGGACGGCAAACTTGCTGGAAGCATACGCAGTCTGTCCCGGCGGGCCGATCAGGCCAAAGATGCTGGAGACGTTCACAATGTGCGCGTCGGGCTCGCGCTGCAGCAGCGGCAAAAAGAATTTGCAGCCATGGACCACGCCCCAGAAATTAATGCCGATCAGCCACTGCATGTCTTCAAGAGAGACTTCGGCAAAAGTCCCCATCAGCGCCACGCCTGCGTTATTCACCAGCAGCGAGGCGCGGCCAAAGTCCTGTTGCACCCGGCGGGCAAAGTCCTCCACCGCCGCGGCCTTGGATACGTCCACTGTGTAGGAGCGGGCGGCGGACTGGCCAAGAAGTTTGCGCGTCTCCTCCAGACCGGCGGCATTCACGTCGGCCAGGGCAAGCTGGGCGCCCAGTTTTGCCAGATCAACGGCCAGTGCGCGGCCTATTCCTGAAGCCGCTCCGGTTACAATCGCAACTGCACCACGGATTTCACGCATAGCGGACAAGGATAACAAATCTGGATTTCCAACAAATTTAAATCTTGAAATTCAAAATTCAAAAACCCTGAATTTGCGCCCTTAATACGCGTTCATCAGTCAGATGGGCATGGCGGGTGGCGCAATCTGGACCGCTTGACAGGCCCGCCAGCAGCCAGGAGAATGTCGAGCATGGCTGAATCGTTCAGCAGCAAACTTGCCGGCATTATCCTGCCCGATCCTGAAGGCAAGACAACCCGCCTGGGATCGCTATGGGAGAGCGGTCCGGCAGTGGTGGTCTTTCTCCGGCATTATGGTTGAATCTTCTGCGGAGAACACGTCGCGCAGTTGCGCGAATATGAAGAACAGTTTCGCGGCAAAGGCGCACATCTGGCGGCGGTCGGATTGGGTGACGCCAAATATGCGAAATTCTTTCGCGAGAAAACCGGCATCAAATTCCCGCTATTGATTGACGATAAGCGCGAAGCCTACAAGGCAGTCGGCCTGAAGCACGCTTCCCTGCTCCATCTTCTCCGCCGCGACAACATGCAGGCGCGCAAACGCGCCAAGGCCGGCGGGCACAAACAACATCGCCTGGGCAAGGACCCGTTGCAACTGGGCGGCAGCTTTGTGTTTGCGCCGGGAAATAAAGATCTGTTTGTCCACGTGAGTGAGACGTTTGGCGACAACGCCAGCCCACAAGAAATATTGAACGCGCTGGCATAACCGACCGACAGAGATGGATTGGTCCTTCTACCGTAACACCGTACTGCGATTACAGTCGATTTAAGTTGCAAATTTGAATTTAAAATTTGAAGTCTCCGGCCCCTTACAAACTCTTAACTTCCTTCTCTCTGAGCACCTACAGTTCTGCCTTAGCGATGGCGTTTGGCGGTGGAGTGGATATCGGGTTGGGCAAGCACTTCGCTATCCGGGCCGCACAACTGGATTGCCGCAGAGCGCTAAACTTGAAGGATGCAAATTTACCTATTTGCCATTCCTGAGATCTGGTTGCTATTGGCTTGGCCCTGGCTGGTTGCTATTACTTAGAGCTTTTTGGCAGCCCCCTGAGTTTTGCGGCGATTTCCTTGAATCCTTCATCTTCCCTGATGTGGTCAAACGCATCGTCGTCCAGCGCCTTTACGCTGGTCATCCCCTTCTCCAGTGCTTTCTTCAACTCCTGGATCGCCTGCTTCTTCTCGCCCAGTTGAGCGTGCGCGGTGGCCAGCAGATAGCAGGCCCAGGCGCTGTCAGGCAAAATGATTTCGCCCGCCTGGAACATGTCTTTTGCCGCAAGGTAGTCCTGCTTGAGCATTGCCTGCTGGCCGCTCTCAACGGCATAGGAAAACGCGGAAGCCATGCCGCGTTCAATCGCCTGCTTGCGGGCTGGGTTTGCGCCTTCCCGGCGCTGGTCACGGTATGAGTCGGCGACCACCGTCTGCAACTGGGAGACAAATGCGGCGCGCTCATCTGTGCGCTGGCTGATGCCCAGAACAAGGTTGCCGATCTTCATTGCTGTTTCATCTTGCAGGTCGAGTGCGGCTTTCTCGTTCTTCCTGGCTTTGCGAAATTCCGCTGAGTCAGCCAGGGATTTTGCCAGCGTCTCCTGCTCTTTCATCTCGCGATAGGTCCGGAAATCAGCGGCCATCTCGTTATACTCCCGCGTTGCCGCCAGGATATCGCCGCTCTTTTGCGCGGTCTGGGCCTGCGCCAGCCGCAGATCAAACTGGCGGTCGACAAAATCCTTGTCTACTGGGGCCAGATTTCTCACCATCGCCCGCAATTGGAGCCACGCCAACGCATGCTCCGCCACATCTTTGGGCATCCAGCCGTGCGGGCCGTCAAAAACAACCAACGTGCTGGCTACGTTCCGCGCATCGAACGCCTCTTTCAAATGGAGCTGCTCGGGGTAGTTGAAGTCCGTGGAGCCGGCCACCAGAAACCAATCAGCCGATTCAGGCCCCGGAGTTGCAGCTCCCTGGGGCAATCCGGCGCCGCAGGCAATCACCCCAGCCACGCAGCCCTTGCACGCCAGCGCAATGGACGATGCTACGCGCGCTCCGCCCGAAAGTCCCGCCACATAAATGCGTCTTGGATCAATGGCAAATCGCTCCTTCAAATCTGCCCACAACAGCCGAATTGCGGCTGAAGGATCCTGAAAATTGCGCGAGTTGTTGCTGCCCGCCACAATGAATCCGTACTTTTCCGCCGCTTCATGAAAGAGCTTGGCTGAGACTTCTCCGCGAGCGAACGGATCAAATATCAGCAACAGCGGCCAGCGCTTTGCCGCGGAATAAGTTGAAGGAAGATAAAGAGCGTAACTATTGGCGGGATCTGCCGCCACGGCGACAGAAGGATGCACCGTGCCGGGCGCTGGTGTTTGCGCTACAGCAACACACGCCCCAAGAGCCAGGGCGGCCAGAAACAAGAAATTGCATTTCATCACAAGGGCTGCGCGCGGAGTCGCCATCTCCACGAATCATACCGAAGGTCGCGAAGCAGCCGGTGAGAAATCGTCCACGCATGCGGAATCAAGACCGCAAACCGCCGCACGGAAGGATCTCGCAGGTTTCACTTGCTCAAAACCAGTGGTGAAACGAATTGCCTTGCCACCAGATTAGGCTACGCCAATCCCTGTTCCTGCATTTTCTTGCGCAGGCTCAAAGGACGCATGTCCGTCCACACTTCCTTGATATATGCCAGGCACTCTACCTTGGTGCCGCTCTTGCCCGCATCGTTCCACCCCAAGGCATTTTCCCTGTGCGCGGGCCAGATTGAATACTGCTCCTCATGATTGAGCACAACCTTGTAGATGGTTTTATCTTCCTGTTCATCAGCCATTTGCAGTCTCTCCTGTATTGACTCGGTACTTACAATATTCGCGGCCCGGTTGCAGGCCGGTTACCCTTGCACGCTCTTCTGGAGTAAATCCAGAGTCAGCCGGTTCAGGCGGACGGGATCGGCAATCTCTGATCCTTCCGCCACCAGCGCCAACTCAAACAACAGCTCGATAGAGCCACCCAGCATCGCATCTTCCTGGTTCGCTTTAAAGCGTTCATACAGCCGCTGGATAATCGGATGATCGGGATTCAGCTCCATGATGCGGCGCTGTTTCGGCCCACCGCCTTTTCCTTTTTGCAGCAGGCGTTCCAATTGCGGACTGTATTCATGCTCTTCCGTCACCAGGCATGCCGGCGAATCCACCAGGCGCGTGGATACGCGGATTTGTTTCACATATTCATCCAGCTTCTTTTGGCTGGCCTTGAGAAACTCCGCATACTCTTCTTCCTTTTTCTTGATCTGCTCTTCACGCTGCTTCTTTTCTTCTTCCGTGCCCAGATCAACTTTTCCCTTGGTGACAGACTTCAAACGCTTGCCTTCAAACTCATGCAGGTGCTGCACCACCAGTTCGTCCACCGGATCGCTCAGGTACAATACTTCATATCCCTTTTGCCGCACGCCTTCCAGGTGCGGAGAATTCTCCAGCACCTTCCGCGACTCGCCCGTTAGATAAAGAACCTCCGTTTGTTCTGGCTTCATCCTCTCGACATAACTTTTCAGCGTGGTCAGTTCCTTGGGATCGTGCGATGATTCAAAAAGCAGAAGCGGCAGCAGCTTTTCCTTGTTGTCATATTCCGTGCCGACTCCTTCCTTGAGCGCTCTCCCAAACGCATCCCAGAACTTAAGATATTTGTCCTTCTCTTTTTCCTGCAGCTCCCCCAGAACATCCAGCAGCTTGCGGACCAGCCATTTGCGGATCTGGGTAATGTGCCGGTCCTGTTGCAGCCTCTGGCGGGAGATATTCAGCGGCAGATCGCTTGAGTCCACCACTCCTTTTACAAACCTGAGGTACCGCGGCAGCAAGTCCTCGCATTTTTCCATTACCATTACGCGCTTGGCATACAGCCGCAGGCCGGTCTCGGTGCCGTGGTAAAAAAGATCGTACGGCGCTTGTGACGGAACAAACAGCAGCGCATCCAGCTCAAACGTTCCTTCTGCCTTCAGCGGCAACACTTTCAGCGGTTCCGTCCAGTCATTGGAGAGGTGTTTGTAAAAATCGTTGTAATCACTGTCACTCACCTCGGAAGGCTTGCGCGTCCACAGCGGCTTCATTGAGTTGAGCGTCTTGGTCTCGATCTTTATTTCTTTTGTGTCCGGAACGCCAGGTTCCTGTGGCGGACCTTCATAGATAATGGGGAAAGGAATAAAGTCAGAATACTTATGGACGATCATCGAGAGCTTCCAGCGATCGGTGTAATCCTCGATTCCATTTTCGTCATCGGGCTGCTTCAAATGCAGAATAATGTCTGACCCGCAGCCGGACCGTTCAGCTTCTGCAAGCGTATAGCTTCCGTCACCCGCCGATTCCCACTGCGTGGCGTTTGTCTCACCGGCGCGGCGGGTAACAATCGTGACCTTGTCCGCGGCCATAAACGCGGAATAAAATCCAACACCGAATTGTCCAATCAGGTCCGCCACGGCTTCCGCGGACTGCGATTCCTGTATGCGCTTCCGCATCTCTCTGGTTCCTGAGCGCGCAATCGTGCCGATGTGGTCAATCAACTCCTGGCGGCCCATGCCAATGCCGGTATCGCTGATTGTGAGCGTTCGGTTTGCCAGGTCTGGCTTGAGCCTGATCTCGTACGCGTGGCCATTTTCCACAAGCTCGGGGTTCGTCAGGGCTTCAAACCGCAACTTGTCCAGTGCATCGGACGCATTGGAAATCAGCTCGCGCAAAAATATCTCTCTCTGTGTGTAGAGAGAATGGATCATCAGATGTAAAAGCTGCTTAGTCTCAGCTTGAAATTGAAAAGATTCAAGACCGCTTACGGTAGACACTGTTTTCTCCTGATAGTTTGTCCTGATGGAGTGCCCCGGAGGGCGAGATCGCTCAAGCCTTATTCTACCAAGGCCCATGCTATCCATGAAGCAGATGGAGACGCTTTTTTGATCAGAGTTTATGGCTCTTTGTGAGACTTTTGTTTTTGGAGTTCGCTTTTGAAACGCACAAGCGAGCGCGGCTGTTTCTGACTTAAGTAGTCACTCAATCCATTCCATTTTGGAACTATATTTTTCCTTCGACCTATCAATTTGGCAATGCTACCCATGCTGAAAGCCTTGCGCCTTCAGCATGGGAAATGAGGGATTTCCGTTAAGCTGATTTTTTTGTTGGCAAAGAGGAATCTATAGCCTCCACCAGCGGCATATTCACCAGATGCTCGCTCAGGAACCAGACCTGCAGTTCATTGCGGCGCAGCACATCGCTCACCACCAAATC
>DATBCN010000125.1:0-4225 GCA_036270475.1 Candidatus Angelobacter sp.
AATACCGAAGAGTGAGGTCAACTTCGCGACCATCTCCTGTTGCGCGAAATTCGTATTCACCTGTGTGGAAAAGGTGCGAAAATCGACAACCGCCAGATCAGGATTGATCTGCGAGAGCGACCGGCGCAACTGCAGAAAATCATGGGACATCACCTGAGCCGCACTGATCATTAGGGGTCTGTTCAGCGAGTAGATGCACAACCCCATCATGGTTCTGAACAACAAGAGTGTCCAAAGGGGGTGGGGGTGCGGGCAAGTATCGGCAGAGGACTAGAAAGAGATTGCCAGAATCGCCGGTGCCAAAAATTGAGAATTGAAAACCAAAAGAAAGGTCTTACCGCTGATGACACGGATAGGGGCGTAAGAGATTTGAAATTGGCAATTTGAAAATTTCAAATTTCAAGCTTGAATTCCCAGCCCTCTTGCCTACCTGTCTTCCGCCCCAGGCGCTTTCATGAGATTCACGGATTGCGCGCTGTAGCGCGATCCCTCAAAGGTCGCCACCACGCGCACTTCCGTCCCGATTCCCAGATTGTTTCTGTCGGGAATGGCGTTGGGAAAAAAATGGATCTCATAGTTCTTGTCGTCCACGGAGTTCTGGACGGCCAGGATGCCGCGATGCATGTCAAGGAACGTGACGCGTCCGGCAAAGGTGAAGTTAGAGCCGGGCGCGGCAATGATGTCGATTTCACGGGCCAGGCCGCGATTGGGTTGCGAGGCGGCAAAGCGCACATGCACCAGCGTTCCTGTCCGGAGGTCCTTGAGCGCGGAAGGGGTCTGTCCGCTGCTGATGCGCGTTCCCTGGTCCACGGCAAAGCGCACTGGAACAGAGTTGAGAGTGTCACGCAGCGTAACTTCGCCGTGGCGCAGGTCAACATCAGTGATCTGGCCATCGGCGTCAGCGGGCAGGGCGACCACGCCCACGCGGATGTTGCGGGCAAAAATATCGTGATGGTTGGTGTCAAGCTGGGTGTCAACGTAAACACGTTCGCCTTTTTTGAGCGCAAGCTGCGTGGTTTCAGCACCGTTGCGGAAGATGTGCGTGCGTTCGTCAAAATTGACCTTCCAGTGGCCGCCGCCAAAGACCTGCACGGTAAGGCGGTTGCGCATGCGGTCAAGGCCGGTAATGGTGCCGCCGACAAGCGTGGTTGTGGTGCGCGGCACCGGCGCAGGATCAAGAATGGGATCATGACCGTCAGTCACCAGAGCGCCGGAGGTTGCCGAGCTATCAAGAATCTCAGTCTTTGGCGAAGGCGGCGTTGGCGGCACGGCCTGTGGCGCTGAGGATTTGGAATTGGCGTCCCCTGCCGGCTGGCCGGTCTTCTGCTGGATGTCCTTTTGCTGGGCGGCTGAATCCGGCTGGGCGTTTGATTTTGGCTGCGTGGCTGCCTTGGAATCGGGAGCCTGGTCCTGTACCGGCTGCACGGCTGATGGCGCGATCTCAGGCGCGGTAACGGTGGAATCGGTTTTGCTGTCTGTAGCGGTGGACGGCGGCTGCGATGCCGGAGTTGACTGCGGTTGCGCGCCTGGGACTGGCGTTTCCGGCATCGCCGAGCCCTGTTTGGGTGAAGCCGGGTTGGATTGCGCCCGGACGGACGCAGCGAACATGGCAACAAACAGAACCGAGAGCAAAGCGATGGGGGAACGATGCATAAGTTTTAGAACACCTAATGGTCGGGAAAACTGCTCCAACCAGCACAATGGGTTGGATGCAGACAGCAGCTACTCAGATGGCAGGCAGCTTCTTTAGATTTTAGATTTTGCAATCTGGGATTTTGCAATCCGGCAATCTGCCAGCCCAACCTGAGAGGGACTTTCACCATCCAACTGACAAGCAGAGCTTCTGCCTTGCGGCCTGGTGCGCTAGGTACATGGAAAGAAATCGGGCCCAAGTAAGGACTAAACGACACATGCGTTCCCCTTTGGCTATCTCAGTATCGGTCCACGCGGTAACCCGCCGTTTCGTAGTGCCTGGCGTCCTGGCTTTGTCTCTGCTTGGCGCCGCGGTCACCGCAGGGGCACAGCAGATCCGCATTCCGTTGCCCAAGAAAAGCAAATACACACCGGTGCAGCAGTTGAACCGTGATGGCGTTGCGGCGCTCAAAAAGCGCGACATCGGCAAGGCGAAGAGGCTCTTCTATAAAGCGTACCTGATTGATCCCAATGATCCTTTTACGCTCAACAATCTTGGTTACGTCTCTGAACTGGAAGGCAGCCTGGACCGCGCACAACGTTATTATGACCAGGCGCAAGCCAACACGTCAGAGGCGGTTGTGGACAAATCCACCGCGGAAGAGATGCAGGGCAAGACGGTGGCCACCGTCGCGGGACACACGGCCGAAGGCGCAATGAAAGTGAACGGGCTGAATAGTGAGGCGCTGGGATTGCTGAATCGCGATCGCGCGCCGGAAGCCGACGTGGTATTGCAGCAGGCGCTCAAGCTCGATCCGAATAATCCTTTCACGCTGAACAATATGGGTTTTGCCAAGGAAAAAGAAGGCGAGTTGGAAGAAGCCATCAAATATTATGACCGTTCGGCGGCCACCGGATCGCGCGAGCCGATTGTGATTGCCTTTAACAAGAACTGGCGCGGCCGGCCGATCAGTGAAGTAGCGGCACGAAATGCCGACGATAGCCGCAAGGAACTCAGCAAATCACAGAACCTGCAGGACCGCGTGGCCCGGCTGAATGTGCGCGGCGTTTCCGCCATGAATCGCAATGACCGCAGGAGCGCGCACGATAGTTTTAAACAGGCATACAAACTTGATCCGAACAATTCTTTTGCCATTAACAATATGGGGTATCTGGCCGAACTGGAAGGCGACAAGGAGACCGCGCAATCGTTTTACGAGCAGGCGCAACGGGCTGAGCGGGCACGGCAGAAGGTGATGGTCTCAACGCGTCCGGAGCTGGAAGGGCAAACATCAGGACAGGTGGCGCAACAAAGCAGCACGCTGGTGGAAACCAGTTTTGCCGCGCGGGCTGAAGCCAGACGGCGCAGCGGAGCCGCTCCAGTGCTGAGAACGCGTGACAATCGCGTGGTGGTTGAACCAAAAACCAAGCCCAGTACCGGCACAACGCCACCAGGTTCCAACACTACACCGCCGGAATTTCGCCGGCCACCTGAGGACGGAGAGGCGCCGATTGTGGCGGCCCCGCAGTCTGATCAGCCGGGGAACCAGAATCCTCCGGAACTGAAGACAAGGCCGCAGCAACAGCCGCCTGCACAACAGCAGCCGCCGGATGCACAGCAACAGCAAAGCAATAAACCGCCCCAGGAATAGATGGGACGGTGCGGAGAATTGGGACGTCGAGATGGGCTGCGGTAAATATGGCCACAGTGAAGATTTGGGACCGGGGAATCAAGGCTTAGCGCAGCGCTGAGTCAGCCCGAGGAATATGCGGTCATGATCGCAGGTTAAAGTACAGGACCAGTGCCCTTGCCAACACCAGGCGCGCTGCGCAACGCGGCTTCAACAAAATGTTTGGCTGCCTTTGCCGCTTCAATCAGCTCTTTGCCCAACGCAAGATTGCAAGCCAACGCGGTGGAGAAAGCGCATCCGGTGCCGTGAGTGGAACTTCCGGAGATTTTGTGACCTTGCAGGATTGTTGTTCGGCGATCTTGCTTGCTGATAAGGTCCTGCGGCGGATCAATGTGTCCACCGGTGATGATGACGTTGTGAGCGCCCATGGCATGCAGCCGAGTTGCGGCGGCCTGCATTTCTTCCAGCGTGGCAACATTCATGCCTGTCAATGCAGCAGCTTCATCAAGGTTGGGCGTGATTACACAGGCGCGGGCAAGAATGCGGTCCTTCAGAACTTCCAGTCCTTCGCGGGAAATCAATTGGGCCCCGGAACTCGAACAAATAATGGGATCAAGCACCACCGGCCGCAATGGACATCGCTTCAAAAAAGCCGAGACGGATTTTGCCGCTTCCGCCGATCCCAGCATGCCGATTTTTACCGCGGCAATGTCAAGATCGTTCATGAGTTGCTCCAGCGTTTCTGAAATCACCTGCCCTTCCACGGGATCAACACGCTGTATGCCCCGCGTGGATTGCACGGTAAGGGCCGTGATGCATGTGACGCCATAACAGCCATGCGCTGCAATCGTTTTTATATCGGCGGTAATCCCCGCGCCGGACGAAGGATCGTGGCCGGCAATGGAGAGAACGACTGGAGGTTGCCCCTTTTGCTTTTGCGCCATAGATGAAGAACAAAATCG
>DATBCN010000126.1:0-45773 GCA_036270475.1 Candidatus Angelobacter sp.
CGTTCTCACCCGCGGAGACAGTGACCGGCAATCCCATTTCTTCCGCATTCTTTAGCTTCTCAGGATCAAACCATTCAAAAGGCTCTATTTCCTGAAAGGCAAACAGTTTATAGGAGCCGGGCGGCACACCTTTGAGCGTAAACAACCCGCGTTCTGTGGCGTTGGTGGCTCTATACATTTGGTGAGTGCCACGCTGCTCAGGAGCAGCGGGAACAAGTACAACGGTAGACCGGCACGGCTGGCCACCGGACGTAACAGTGCCTGAGACCTGGGCGCTATTGCCAGCAAGAACAACATGGAGTTGCCCGCGCGGGATCTCTGTAAGATTTAGTTCGCCTGCAGGTATTTCATTGCCCGCAAAACTTTGGTGCTTTACCCACAGGCCTTCAGGTAAGGATTCAAAAACCACCATCCATTTTCCGGGGGTGACCCCCGCGAGATGGATACTTCCATCACTGGCGACCTTGCTCGCGGGCTGGGGGCCGAGTGCCAAACCTTCCGCCGGCGCCAACCGCACTATCAGGTTCGGCAAGCTTCCACGCGGCGCGCCCTCCAGTTCGACAACTCCAAAAATATCAAATGGCGGCGCAAGTGGGAGAGCTACTTCTTCGCGCGATGTTGCGCTGACTTCCAATGGTATCCGCCCGGCCAATGGATGGCCGGAAAAAAGCTGCGCGGCGACGAGAAGATAGGAACCTGGCGAGACGCCGCGAACTTCAAACCTGCCCGTAGCGGGATCAACAAAAGCCGATGCGCGGTCAATATAAGAAGCCGAACCACCTTCATTATGTGCGAGCACGACCTGCAACTGGCTTGCGGCAAATTTTTCAACCGGACTGGAGAGGCGGCCCCGCACGCTGACCGCATGTACTTTGTGCAAACGAAAATCGATGTCTGAAAGTTCGGCCCCTTCATTCAGGGATATAGGCGATGCTGCATCTACGTCAACGACTCCGGGATAGTAGCTGGCTGCATATGCGTCCTGCGCTTCAGGCACTAGAGCGTGCGCTTCGAATGGCCGGGACATTGGCGCGCCGGGCAGAGATGCCTGCAAGAGATAGCGCCCCGCGCGCAAGCCGAACACACGATACTCGCCGCGATCATTTGAAGCGGCCCCGGCCACGGAAATCAATTGGCGATGCCCATTGGCATAGCTGAAACGCAATACCTGGATTCCCGCCGATTGGACCGGGTCGCCATCTTCATCAAGTACGCGCCCGGCAATGGCGCCCAGAGGGACCATGCGAAATGTGATTGGGCCAAGCTGCTGGCCATATGCCAGAGTGATGGTTGTCCCTTCGCCGGCGGGCGAGAGAGCGCCATAGACCTGGCGCGCGAATCCGCTGCGTTCCACCCACAGCCGGTACGTTCCCGGTTGCAATGGAAGACTGAAGCGGCCTTCAGGGTCAGCATCTTTACTTAAGGGTGTGGACGTTCCAGCAGCTTCGTGGTCAATTCTGGTGTAGATCACATGGGCATTTTTAACGGGAGACTCAGTTATCTTGTTCACTACAACGCCGCTGATGGTTGCTGCCGGGGACAAGCTTTGAGCATGGGCCAAGGCTGTTAAAAAAAATAATGAATTGAAAATAAATGCCGCTTTGCTGGTTTGCACTGTGAACACCTGGGCCTGAACAGAAATTGGAAGCGCTAAACTGCAAGGAATCAGATTGAATCTATTTTGTTAGCAGATGAAGCATTTTGAAGCTTATCCGGGATTGCGAAGTTAGGCAGGTGCGAATGTTTCGCTACTGATTCAAACCGGGGGATTCCCAATCGATCCGCGTGCTCTGCGGGCTGTCTCAGCCTAGAACCTCGCATCATGGTCCTTACTGCTTTTGTTCTTGCGGCGACCAGTAGAGTTGCTCAACATTCCACAGCAGATGGCGGCTAAGCACGGCAGGTTTGAGTCCCTGCAGGGAATCCTTGGCGCCGACAAGAACGTTTGGGCTTACCAGGCAGATTACTGGCTGATGTTGCGCAATGATCTCTTGCACCCGGTCGTAAAGTTTTTTTCTTTTTTTGTAGTCCAAGGTCGTCGTTTGCTCCTGCATCAGACGGTCGAGTTCCGCCTGCCATGGCGTAATGGGCTTCATTTCTGTATGGGCCCAGACGTGAAAGCCGCCAGTCGAAGTCCACATACCGATTTCTGGTGTAGGATCGGCATCACCGCTGAGCAATCCCATGACCGATGCTTCGTAATCGAAGGAGTCAAGTAGACGGGCCATAAGCGATTGAAATTCCAACGGCACCACATGTACCTGCATCCCAAGCTGATTCAAATCTTCCTGAATGATGGTGGCCATTTTGACTTGCTGTTGCTTACCCGGGTTGACAACAATGGAGAATTCCACCAAATTTCCATGAGAGTCCACAAGCCTTCCACCTGGCTGAAGTGAAAAACCCGCTGAACGCAGCAGCGCCTGCGCCTTCTTTACGGAGTGGACTGGCTGCGGAAGCGCCCTGTCTAACCACAGCTTGTTGGCAGGCGTGACCTGGCTTGCCAGCAATGCGGCGCGTCCGTCATATGCCAGACGAACCAGGGCTTCGCGGTCAATCGCAGCCGACACCGCCTGCCGAAATTCATCGCGCCGGAACCATTCCTGTTTTCGAGCCACCTCGGGTAGCGGATTGGCCGCCAAATCGTTGAGATTGAAAAACAGAAAATCATATTCCATGCCCGGCCCCAAATCCTGAACCAGATAATGTTTCGCGGCCTGCTGCTTCTCCAGCGTTGCGTAATTCCCTGCGTTCATGTTGTCAATGATGTCAAGATCGCCTGACTGGAAGCGAATGGCTTCAGCATCTTGCGAAGGGACGGTAATCAACACCATTTCGTCCAGATACGGGAGGCGGGTCTTCCGTGCATCAACTTTCCAATAGTAGGGGTTTCGCTCCAGGGCCAATTGTTGGCCTGCAATGTATTGTTTGATGCGAAAAGGCCCCAATCCCGCAATCGCGCTGGGACTTGTTGCCAGCCCCCACGCACGGGCGAGTTCACCTTTTGCATAGGCATCCTCAAGAAGGTGGCGGGGAAGAATGGTCACATTATCAAAAAGACGTTCGGCAGCAGCGTAAGGCTGGGACAGATCAAAGGCCACTCGATACTGCCCCAGCTTTCGGACCTGGATTGGTTTTCCGTCTGTTTGCAGAAGGTCTCGCTGGGGCGAATGCACCTTCTCGTCCAGATAGACCTTAAAGCTGAATATCACGTCGTCAGCGTCAAAAGGATGACCATCAGAAAAGGAAATTCCCCGGCGGAGTTCAAGCGTGTAAGTTCTTCCGTCAGGAGAAACTGTCCATGACTTTGCCAGCGCCGGTTCGGTTTGCTGCGTATAGGCATTGATGTGGATCAGGTCGGCGGACAAAAGTGCAATTGCGTCTTTTGAACGTTCGTCCAGAGCTGTAACAGGGTTTAGGGTCTTTGGTTCTGAGCGAAGCGCGGCCACGAGCCGGCCGCCGCGTACGCCAATTTCTCCCGGCAACACAAGGGGCTCTTCGCTGGGCTTTCCAACTTGCGGAGAGAGCGCGGCGCAGGTAGCGGCAGAGATGAACAACAGAGTGAAGGCAAAAATACTCCACCACGTTTGAAGTCTCATGTTGCCTGTAAACTCAATCTTAATTCGCGGCACACCTTACCCTTTGTTCCGGCGCCTTACATGAGAGCGCCGGAGTATTTTTCTTTTACATCATCGCGCAAGCCGTTCAACAATGGTGAGTTGTCACACACCATGCTGCAACTGCCTGGCCCACATCAAGGCGGCCATAACCGAGCGCAGGAGAAATATACACCGCGTTTGATACCGCCTGCGCGGCTGATGTCTGGTTCAAACTTGTGTCCATGCTGCGCAAAAGCGCCATGGCGCCGGATACAAATGGAGTGCTGAACGATGTGCCCCATCCGGCGGCATACGTGCCATATGGGTAGGTCGTAATAATGCCTTCTCCGGGAGCCCCGAGCCATACCGGGGGCTGACCGAAATTTGAGAATGTGGAAAGAGTGTTGTCATTGGCAGTAGAAGCAACACCAACCACATTACCCAGGCCGGCCGGATAAACCACAATTGCTTGGCCATCATTGCCAACGGAGGCAACGCAAATCAGGCCGTTGTTGACCACATAATTGATTGCGTGGGCAAGTTCATTGGAATAGCTGGAGAAGTCAAAGCTCATGCTCACGATATTGGCGCCATGCTGCCGCGAATAGTAGATGGCCTTCAGCACATCCGTCAGGTAGCCGCTGCCGTCGGCATGAAATGACTTGAGCGGCATGATCTGAGCGGTGGGAGCAACCAGGTGAACGATTCCTGCAACCATGGTGCCATGCCCAAACGCGGCAAATTGAGGCTGTGAAAATGTGGAACTGCCCGTGCTATTGACCACGGCCATGGTGGATTGATTTACCTGCGCCGGTGACGCACCATTGACCACGGCCATGGTGGATTGATTTACGTCCGTCAACTCCGAGCCGACATTCTGGTTACGGGTAAAATCCCGGCCTTGCAGAAGGATTCCTTGCAAGACTGGATGGGTAGGATCAACGCCTGTATCAATTACTGCTACTATGCCTGTGCCGGTAACATTATAGGTTGACTGCGCGGCGGCGAGACCAATGATCTGCGCCGCCGGCTGTGTGGCATAGCCATTCCAAACGGTGGTCCCGTAGTAGCTGACCGGCGAGGTATCATAAAGGCCGCTTGGCGCGGACATCTGCTTTACTTTAAGGTTCAGGTCTGGTTCCACATCCTCAATTCCTACCTGATTCAGGAGCCCCGTCAGCAGGCCCTGTACTGAAATGCCATCTTGCGCGGTGACCAGAAACAGAGTTCCCAGCGTACCGTCCAGGCCTTCATTCACTGCGCAATGCAGCAGGGCGCAGACCAGCTTCAGGGCTTGCTCTCCCAAGGTGTCCCGCACAATAAGTCTCGTTTGCGCCTCCATGGAAACGCGTGAAATCATTGTAAAAAACAGTAACAATGCAAGTAGCCTTAGATGTTTCATGACTTTAGCTTCCCCATTCGCTTTCGCGTGGTTACCGGGGTTGGCGCTTGCATTATTCCCGCTTTGGAAGCTAATGAGTGCGTCCAACCCCTACATTGGTTTTCTCGTCAAGTCCATATCCTCCATAGCCATATGAATCCAGGACCCTTCAGACAGCCGGATTTGAAGACCGGCATACTCCAGACCACCGACTTCCAACCCGAATTCGCCAAATTGACTCGTGGTGGTCTCCGCCAGTGTTCTGCTTCCGTCGCTAAGAAGCACTGGAAGACCGTGGACTGCTCTCATGCTGACATCAAGTACCTGGCCAGCCAGCGCAATACGTACTCCGTCATTCTTTGCGTGGATGAGTACGTTGACCGTTGTGCTGCCGTGTTGATAAGCAAGTTGTCGGGCAGACTTCAGTAAGCCGCGTGTTCCCGCGGTTTTTGGTGAACTGAAGCTGTCAAATACTAATTGCGCATTTTGCATACCCGGAGGGACCGGTCTCAACGTTGGCTGGACAGCCAGAATTTCTTCCAGCTTTGTCCATATATGAGATAACGGTTTTTCCAGCGATATATGCGGCAGGCCGCGGAATTTATTTTCCTCTGCCGGCTCGGGGTCAGTGAGCAACAGGATTCGCTTTACGAGGGCGGGGCGAATTTCCTGTATGGCCAGGATCATTGGTTCGTAGGGCGACTGGGAGTTGGCTGCTTCCAGCAGCACAGCATCAAAAGGTTCTTGTTCAAGCTTGGCCAGGGCCTCGCTGCTTGAGTTCACGCTGCACTCGCAACCCTTTGTGCGCAGAAACTCACATATAGTTTTACTCGCAGGTGATTTGTTTCCAACGAATAGAACCTTGCATCGTTTGGCTAGGGCCGCGGTATTTTTCTGCCGGAGCATGTTGGTTACAGATGGCCTTTATCCAGCAGCGGCCGAACAGGCTGTCCAGTTCCGCTAAAGACAACTATAAAGCAACAAATGCAGCCAGCAGCATCCCAGCGATGAGAATTCTGTAATCGTAAATCACGATTTTAATAAATTAGAACATTAAAGATATTTCTAAGAGCAGGACTTTTCGCCTGCAACTCCTCCCACCAAAATAAAAGGTGCCCAGTAATATGGATGTGGATAACGTTGCCTCACCTGGTACATCGCGCTTTGCAACGCCAAAGCTGGATCTTGATCATCGACCAGGCTTGTATAAAAGCACTTCATGAATTCTGCAGTGCTGCTGTCGTTTACATCCCAAAGTGTCAGCAGCAGGCTGCGCGCACCGGCAAAAAGCAGGCCACGCGTCAGTCCCATGATTTCGTCTCCGGATGCAACCACGCTCAGTCCAGTAGAGCAACCGCTTAGAGTCAAATGGCAGCCGCAGAGCTTTAAGCTATATACGTCGTATAGAGTCAGGAACGTGTCTCCTAACCGTATGCCAGAAAACATAGGTTGGTCCGGACGGAAAAAGCCATGGCTCGCAACATGAATGAACCGGCTGGTTGGTCCGTTTTCGCGGAGGGCCAACTCGCTAGCATCGCTCCCCGCGAACAGCTTTGGTTCCGGAAGGAGAGCAGCGACAGACTGTATTTCCTCTTCAACATGCGGTGTCTGTTCCGTGGCGACACCCAGGACCAAAGAGCCGCCGGAACGTGTGGCGGGCCTTTGACGACATTGCACGTAGATGCTGGCGCTGGGAGCGTAGGAAACGGTGAATGAATCGATCAGATAACGTTCGCCGTCAAAAAGCGCATGGAATGGGACGCTATGGAGCGGTTCGTGGGGCGCCACGACAAGATGTTTTCCCGTCAGGTTCTCGCGGACAGGTCCAACCAGTTCCATATAAAGTTCATGCAGGCGTTCACGGGTTGCGGCAAGCAGAGGCCCTACAAACTGATCGATGTGTTCCGGGCTGAGATGAAATTGTGAGAATTGTTGTTGCAGCATGGCCATGATGTCCGCCACCCGTGAAGTCGTGGTTACGTACACCATCGTCATACTGGTTTGTGTGATGACCGTAGCCAGAATCCGTTCCTGTATGCGGTAGTATTCGATAAGTGTTGCATCTGGCCCAAGAGTTTTTCTTACTGACTCAAGTGTCGCCGGCCTTGCCTCTTCCAGGCCTGCCGCCTCGGCTTCATCCTGCGGAAGTTCCCGCAGCAGCCTGAAAAACTCTTTTTCATGTTGCTCCGCCAACTGCCGGAGATGAAGAAGAAGTTCGTGTGCTCCGGCCGTGTCTGTCATTTGTTCGGCTTCTATCCGGTGGTAGTACCAATTCAGTTGTTCACGCAGCTTAACGATCTGTTGTGCCACGCCATCTTTCCCCGGCCTTTTGCGGGCAATGAAATTTGTGCCCCTGACCATCGCTTCCAATAAATTGCGCGATTTTGCCTGCTCCATGTAGGTCCATGCCTGCTGCAGATTATCAGCGGTAGAGGGTCGAGCCAGGCAGAGGCCAACAAGTTTTTCATAGACCTCAAGCCTGTTCTCCAAAAAGGAAATCTTCAGTTCCTCACCCCGGATGCCGCTGCGCAGGCCCTCAAGAATGTCTTTCGCGGCGCGATAACGCTTTTCCGCTTCCCGGAGGTTATGGCTGGCCTCTTCAATCTGTCCCATTACCAGATGGGCCTGGTAAGCAAGAATTGGGGTGTCGCGTCCGGTCAATCCCAGCAGGGCATTCTGGCAATCCTGGCGGGCGCTTACCATGTCTCCCGTCTTGAGGGACAACTTTGCCAGCAACAGATAGCACAGGACCGCGCGGCCCGGCGATGGTGAATCGCGAAAGAAAGCCAGCGCTGACGCACAGTAACGGCGGGCCTCAACATAGCGGCCATCGTTGAAATGGGCAAATGCCTCATACAGGTCAATCAGGGACGGCCACACGCGATTCTTTTCCGCGACGAACATGGACCGTGCCTGCGCAAAGAGCATGAGGGCGCGGAAATTCCTGCGCTGCTGGCTAAGTGCAATGGCCCACTGGCACAAGGATTTTGCGGCTTCATAACCCATGCCCAGTTGTTCAAAGCGGTTGAAAGCGTCCTGGGCAAGTTCCGCTGATTCCTGATTCACATTGAGTTGGAGATAAATTTCAGAGAGGTCAAGACGGCACAGGGCCGCGTGATAAATGTCACCCGCCCGGACTGATGCGGCATAGGCCGCACGCAGCATTTCGATCGCACGGCCGTATTCTCCCTTCAGAAAATACAGGTAGGCGATGTTGTATTCAGCCTGGGCCAGGGCCAGCGGCATGTCCCGGTCCTGGCAGAACCTGCGGACCTGCTCATAGGCTTCCTGTGCTTTTTCGTTTTCGTTCAATGAAGTCAGGCACACAGCCATGTTGTGGAGCGCAACAACAATGCCCTCGGCGTCTTTCTCCGGTGCAAGTTGGTTGTAGGCGCGTTGATACCATTCCAGGGCTTCAGTAAATCGGTCTTGCCGGTGAAAGATGTTGGCCACATTGATATCAAGCCGCGCCAGACGGACTGTTTCCCCGGCAGCCAAAAAAATCTCCCGCGCTCGCTCTCCTGCTGCCTGGGCACGGTCATACTCGCCCAGCAGGATCAGTGGCTGGATAGACGTGCTTAGAGTGCGGGCTTCTTCCAGGGGCCGGCCCATCTCACGGAAGAGATGGATGGCGCGTGTGTTCAAATCAGAAGCGGCGCTATGCTGGCCCAAAAACCACAAGGCGTTGGCCTTGGCCCGCGACGCGAATGCCTGGGATTCCTTGTCGCCCAGCATCTCTGCAATCGCCATGGCGGCATCCGCGAGCGCCTCGGCTTTTTTCAGGTCTGTGCGTATCAGGCCGCGCACGGCTTCATCCAGATTTTCAACGGTTGCCGGCGAGAGCAGGTGCAGGCGGGAAATGAGCCGGACACGGCGGGCGGCGGTTGGCAGTTGGGCCAGCCGGTCAAAGACCCTCTTTTGAAAAACGTCCTGCATTGTTTAGCTAAAGCTTAATTTCAGCCGGTTAGGCTGTGGCCTTTAGCTCGCTTCCTCGTTTAAGCAGGGCCATTAATATAAGAATGTGAGACGCTGCGAGCAGCGGCACATAAAAGACTGAAGCATACCAATGCGCGTGCAAGTTGTCGACCAGAGTAGCGCCCAGAACCAATGCCATGTAGGCGGAAATGAAATTGTAAGCAAAGCCGGCAACAGTAAATATCCAGAGAAGGAAGGCCGAGTGCGACGAGAGATCCCATGCACAGTATCAGCAGAAACAGCATGGTTGGTTCACCGATGGCGATCACGAGCGCAAAGTTATGCGGGAACCCCGCGCCAACAACTCCCGGAACCAATACGGCAAGCCCTACATGGTGAGCAATGTGGGGCGATAATAAGACCAGCATGGCCTTACGAATAGGTAGCGCCTGCAAATATGGGCCAATGAACCAGCGGGCGAGTAGAAACAACATAAGGAAAGAAAGGCCGGCACTGTTCCGCTGCTCATAAGCGCAAGATTATACCGCCCATCGCCGTGACCGCTGCAAAAGTTCCAGACATTCCCGATACCGGAATTCGTTGACAAGCTCCCATTTTTTATATATAAATCTGCTTGGTAATAAATTTTTAGAGCCCTGATTTCGTTCCGATATTTATAGAGTCGGCCCGACAGAAATTTGGCTCAGAGACCGCTGGTTTCTGGGCCATTTTGCTATTTTGGGCCTTCGATGGGCAACGTAGCCGCAACCTATAGCGGACGTTGCGATAGCAATCCAAGGAAGTTTGCCTGCTAGTCAGTGAAAGTGGGGGTACTTGCACTGACAGTGGGTTTCCATAACTGTACTTAGTTCGACCGGCAGTCTTGCCGGCCCAAAATTCTTAAGGCAGACGGGCCCTGATTTCTGTCCCCCGGACCTCCGGAACAGGCAGGGAATTTGGCCCAGAGAGCATGTCTCTCTGGGCCTTTGTTTTTTTGACGGCAAATGGAGAGCTGCCGCTGTTTTGTCCGAGAGCGGAGTTTTGGTGAAAGGGGGCATTGTCAAAGTGAAATCGGGTGTCCGCATTTTTATCGGAAAGCATCGCGTTGCCCAAATCTTGCTGCTCCTGCTGGTTGCCGGCGCTGTTCAGTTGGCCTGGGCGGATGACGATGATTCTGGCGGCAGCGCCAAGTTTTCCCCCGAAGCAGCCGCCACTTTCAACAAAAGATGCACCGCCTGCCATACCTACGGAAAAGGAATCAAAGTCGGCCCGGACCTGAAAGGCGTAAATGAGCGGCGCAAGCGCGACTGGCTGGTCAAGTTTATCCAGGGATCTTCCGGAGTAATCAAGTCTGGTGACGCCACGGCCATTTCATTGTTTACGCAATTCAAGCAGCAGCGTATGCCGGATTGGGCTGACCTTTCAGCCAAGCAAATCAATGACATTCTGGATTTCGTAGCCATCGGCGGGCCTGACATTAAGCCAGCCGACGAGCGCAGCGCCGAATTGGCATCGCCGGCTGAGATCGAAATGGGACGCCAACTATTTACCGGCACACAGCGCTTGAAATACGGCGCTCAATCCTGCGGCTCATGCCACGGAATCCGTGGAGCGGGCTGGGGAGGAAGCCTTGGACCCGACCTCACACAAACGTATTTCAAGTTCCAGGACCGCGCTCTGACTGAATTTCTGCGACGTCCGTGTTTCCAATGGAGCGCTGCGGATGCAGGCAATCATTATCTCACCGCCAAAGAGTCCTTCGCGCTGAAGGCGTTTATGCGACAGACTGCCTTGCATCAATCTGTTCGTGTCAGCGTCGGCGCGCCGCCCTCGCATCCAGCAGGCACGGAAAAAGCATCGTTAGCTGCTGCTCCGCTTGCGACCGCGCAGCAAAATGCAGGCCGGAAAGGAAACGCGCCATGAAACCCAATTTTCTGTTTGCCGCGTGGCCATACATCGCTCTTTCATTGCTTCTGGTTGGCGTAGCAGTCCGTTATTTTCTTGATCGCCGCCAGATGGCTGACGTACGCAAAGAGATGGCGGAAGCAACGGCCGTGTTTGGCGGCGGCAAAATCTGGCGGGCGAGTTTGTTGCTTCTGCTTGCTATCCACCTGGCTGGATTGCTGTTTCCGCGCGCAATCCTGTGGTGGAACGGCAGCATGGGAAGGCTCTACTTCCTGGAAGGCGCCGGTTTCATTCTGGGACTCGCGGCCCTGGTCTCATGGTGCTCTTTGATGTGGCGACACATTGGACATTCAAACAGGTCAGCCGTTACTGAATTGTCAGACACGGTATTTCTCGCGCTGCTTCTGGTCGGCATCCTTTCCGGCGTGCTGACCGCCGCGCTCTATCGCTGGGGTTCAACCTGGGGCGTACTTACGCTCTCTCCGTACCTCGTGTCGCTGGTCCGCGCCAGGCCAGTACCAGGGTACGCAAGCCAGATGCCTTTCATGGTGCGGCTCCATATCTTTTCGTCGTTCGCGGCGCTGGCAGTTTTTCCACTTACGCGCCTGGCGGCATTTTTGATCTTTGCTTTGGGTTGGGTATTTGGACGTGCCGGCAGCTCACTCGCATCGGGTGCGGGTTCACTGGAAGCATGGATGCGCAAACACAGCCCGGCCGGATGGCTCTGGCCGGAGGAGGACTAGAAACTCCATGCGACTTCAGTTGGTGTTGATGGGCGTTGTTGGCGCGGCGCTTGCGGTTGGAGCGGGCGCATATCAGTTGTCCCGGATCGGCATCCATCAGGGCTACTCGCCGGAGCAGCCAATTGCCTTTCCTCACAAAGTACACGCGGGCGACAACAAAATCCCTTGCCTCTATTGCCATTACGCGGCGCGCACCAGTCGCCACGCCGGCATACCGCCTGCCAGCGTCTGCATGAATTGCCATACGGTGCTGGAAAAGCAGACGGTCGAGATTGAAAAGCTGAAAGAGGCAGTGCAACAGCAGCGGCCTTTGCGCTGGGTGAAGGTACATAACCTGCCGGACTTTGTGTACTTCAACCACAGCCAGCATGTGGTTTCCGGCGTTGCCTGCCAGCGCTGCCATGGACCGGTGGAGACGATGGAGCGTGTAAGCCAAGTTGCGCCCCTGACCATGGGCTGGTGCCTGCAATGCCATCGCGAACATGCGAAGGTGCCGGTGGGAGAGCTGGAACGGGCCGCTGTGGGCCTGAAGCAAAGACAAAAGCCAGCGGCTGGTTTGGACTGCGCAAGCTGCCACTACTAGAGCAATTAGCCAAAATCGGATGTGATTGCCAAGAGGCAGGAAATTATAGGAAGTAAGTGCAAACTGAGAACGCGGACGCCATGAAGCAGCATTTTACGAGCGTGGAGAATTCGATGAATCATTCCGGCGAAGGCAACGGAGCCAAAGGCCACTGCAAGAGCCCGAAGGAACACCTCGTCCAGATTGGCGGGCCGGACGTTCCTGCATATTGGAAGAGCATGGAAGAGCTGGAGAATGGCCCGCGCTATAAGGGGGAATTTCCCGGCGGCCTTCCTTCCGCGGACGCGCGCCAGGAAACCACCCGCCGTGATTTCCTTGCTGCCATGGGATTTACGCTTGCAGCCGCAGGCCTGGCTGGTTGCCGCGCTCCAGTACAAAATGCGATCCCTCTTCTTGTGGGGTCCGATGAAATCATTCCCGGTGTGGCTAATTTTTATGCCACAACATGCCGTGGGTGCGCGTCGTCCTGCAGCCTGCTGGTGAAGCAACGCGATGGCCGTCCCATCAAGATTGAAGGCAACGCCGAGTCAACCATTTTTGGCGGAGGCACGTGCGCTACCGGCCAGGCGACGGTGCTCTCTCTTTATGATGACGAGCGTTTGCACGGGCCGCTATGGCACGGCAAGCCCGCCAGTTGGCAGGAGATTGACCAGCATATAGCAGATACGCTGCGGGCATCCGAGGGAAGCAAACGGGAGATCGTGCTGCTTTCCGGGACGACCAACAGCCCTTCCACGCGGCGCATTATCACGGAATGGCAGAAGCGCTATCCAAATTTCAGGCATGTTGAGTACGATGCTGTCTCATTGAGCGCGATGCGTGCAGCCAATGCACAATCATTCGGACGCGCCGTGGTGCCGCACTATGCTTTTGATAAAGCCCGCGTAATTGTTGGCCTGGAAGCAGACTTTCTGGGAACGTGGCTCTCGCCCGTGGAATTTGCGCGCCAGTATGCCGCGAACCGAAAACCTGAAGGTGTTCCGGCGCTTCACGTCCAGTTTGAATCTGGCATGTCTGTCACCGGCAGCAACGCGGATGTTCGGGTGGCTGTGCCGCCTTCTCAATTAGGGCTGGTCGTTGTAGCGCTGTTGCGCCGCATCGCCCGCAAGGCTGGTACGCCGCCCGTAGCAGGAACGCAGGATCCCATCGAAGCCAAAAAACTGGACGCCGTAGCCGATGAACTGTGGAAGCATCGCGGTGAGTCGTTGGTCGTGAGCGGATCGAACGACATCTCCATCCAGTTGGTCGTGAACGCGCTCAATAGCGCGCTGGGAAATATCGGCAAGACCATTGATCTGGTGCAGCCCTCTATGCAACGCAGCGGTGATGATGCTGCCATGGCTGACTTAGTCGCGAAATTGCAGCGTGGTGAAGTGCATACGCTGATGATGCATGGCGTGAATCCCGCATATGACTATCCGGAGCCGGAGCAATTTCTTGCCGGCCTGGAAAAAGTGGCGCTCTCAATTTCTTTCTCTGACCGCCGGGATGAGACCAGTTCTCACGCCCACGTGATTTGCCCGGACCATCATTTTCTTGAAGCCTGGGGTGACGCGGAGCCGGTAGAGTCGCACTTCAGCCTTGCCCAGCCGCTGATTGCGCCGCTCTTTGAAACGCGCGCGGCGCAGGAATCGCTGCTTAAGTGGGTGGGCCACGGCGAAACAGACTACTACAACTACCTGCGCGAATTCTGGAGCACAGACATTTTTCCGCGCCAGAAAGAGACCAAAAACTTCGACGCATTTTGGGAGCGTTCGCTCCAGGACGGTGTTGTTGCCGTGCCTCCCAGGCCAACCGGGGCCATGCCGAAAGACATCATGCAGAAATTTCAGGCCGACGGGAAGGCCGCGGTGGACAAAATCTTCAGTGAAGCTGCAGCCCACGGCAGCACCACGGGGGACCATTTCGAAGTCCATTGCTATGAGACCGTGGCGTTGAGGGATGGCCGCCACGCCAACAATCCATGGCTGCAGGAGCTACCTGATCCCATCACAAAAGTTACCTGGGGGAATTATGCCGCGATTGCACCCAGCGTGGCGAAGAAGCTCAACCTTAGCGATGGTGATGTAGTCAAGCTCACTGCGGGCAAAAGGCAACTCGAATTGCCGGTGTTCATCCAGCCCGGACAGGATACTCGCACCATCGCCGTTGCTCTGGGTTACGGACGCAGCCAGGTGGGCCGCGCCGGACAAAACGTGGGCGTGAATGCCTATCCCCTTACTTCCATCCAAGGCGAATATCGCCGCTACTTTGCCGGCAACGCAACCTTTGAGAAGACTGGGCGCACAGAGAAAATCGGCACTACGCAGACACACTTTTCCATGGAAGGCCGTCCGATTGTGCTGGAAACGTCACTCGAAGAGCTGCACAAAGCCGCCGAGCCTGAAGAAGAAACCGTGCCTACGCTCTGGACGGAGCGGCTCCACGGAGAGCATGCCTGGGGCATGGCCATTGACATGAATTCCTGCACCGGCTGCTCAGCCTGTGTTGTGGCATGCCAGGCGGAAAACAATGTGCCGGTTGTAGGCAAAGACCAGATCGAACGCATCCGCATCATGCACTGGATACGCATTGATCGCTATTACAGCGGGACGGAAGAAGAGCCTGTCAGCGTGCATCAGCCCATGATGTGCCAGCACTGCCAGAATGCGCCGTGCGAAACAGTCTGTCCTGTGCTTGCCACTACCACCAGCTCTGAAGGGCTCAATCAGCAGGTTTACAACCGTTGCATTGGAACGCGGTATTGCGCGAACAACTGCCCTTACAAGGTGCGGCGATTCAACTGGTACAACTACACGGAAAATCCACAATTTGACTTCAACATGGAAAGCCCGCTCGGGCGGATGGTGCTGAACCCTGACGTGGCGGTGCGCTCACGCGGCGTGATGGAAAAATGCAGCCTCTGCGTGCAGAGAATTCAACTCGCTAAGAACACTGCGTTGCAGGGGGAGCGTGAGTTGGCCGATGGAGAAATTCAAACCGCATGCCAGCAATCCTGTCCCACGCAGGCCATTGTCTTTGGCGACCTCAAAGACCCAAACAGCCGTGTTTCACAAATGCAGCGCAACCAGCGCCGTTACAAAGTGCTGGATGAGCTGGGAACGCGCCCGAATGTCAGCTATCTCAAAAAAGTCCGCAATCCCCTGGAGACCGCGTAAGGAGTTCCAATGAGCACGACTTCGATCCGAGTGAACGGAAAAGCGCCAGCCGCGCCCGCCGTGGGCGCGGGCATCCAGACGCCGGTACTTGCCCCGCCGGTGTGGGTGGATGAAAATCCTTCACTGCGCGATATTACTGACGATATCGCGCGGCCGCTGGAGGCCCGTCCAGGTAAAGGCTGGTATATCTGCTTCGGGATCGCATTTGCCGCGTTGCTTAATCTGGGAGGCATGGTCTCCTATCTCTTTGCCAAGGGAATTGGCATCTGGGGCTTGAACAACAGCGTTGGATGGGCCTTTGACATTACCAACTTTGTTTTCTGGGTTGGTATTGGACACGCGGGAACATTAATTTCGGCCATCCTGTTGCTCTTCCGCCAGCAGTGGCGCACCTCCATCAACCGCTCGGCTGAGGCCATGACGATCTTTGCCGTGATGTGCGCTGGTTTGTTTCCGGCGATCCACATGGGGCGGCCATGGGACGCGTTTTTTATCTTTCCGTATTTTCCCAATCAGCGCGGCCCGCTCTGGGTAAATTTCCGGTCGCCGCTGGTGTGGGACGTCTTTGCCATCAGCACCTACCTGACCATCTCGCTGGTCTTCTGGTATCTGGGGATGATTCCAGACCTGGCAACGCTGCGCGACCGCGCTTTAGGTGGGATTAAAAAGTTTGCCTTCCGCCTGCTAAGTCTGGGATGGAATGGATCGCAGCGTACATGGGCGCGCTATGAGATCGTGAGCCTGGTGCTGGCCGGACTGGCGACGCCGCTGGTTCTCTCCGTCCACTCCATCGTGAGCATGGACTTTGCAACTTCACTGCTTCCCGGCTGGCATACCACGATCTTTCCGCCCTATTTTGTTGCCGGCGCAATCTACTCCGGCTTTGGCATGGTGCTTACGCTGCTGATTATCACGCGCTCCACCATGAATTTGCAACGGTATATCACTCTTCGCCACCTGGACAAAATGGCCAAGGTGACCATGCTGACCGGCATGATCGTGAGCTATGCGTACCTCACGGAGTTCTTTGCCGCCTGGTACGGCGGCAACCTGTATGAGCGCTACCACTTCATCAATCGCGCCACCGGCCCTTATGCCTGGTGCTTTTATCTGATGGTTCTCTGCAACGTGGTTACGCCGCAATTGCTCTGGACCAAAAAAGCGCGAACGAATGTGACCTTCCTGTTTATTGTTTCCATCATGGTAAACATCGGCATGTGGTTTGAGCGGTTTGTGATTATCGTGGTTTCACTGCACCGCGCGTTTCTTCCCTCCGGATGGGGAATGTTTTATCCGACGAT
The DNA here is from genome assembly GCA_036270475.1 of Candidatus Angelobacter sp. GTDB lineage: Bacteria > Acidobacteriota > Terriglobia > Terriglobales > Acidobacteriaceae > Angelobacter. The sequence goes on from DATBCN010000126.1 coordinate 16,586, forward strand.
TTTTGATATTGGAATCCTGGTGGGAAGCTTTGGGCTGTTCTTTACCTGTTTCCTGCTGTTCATACGCGTGCTGCCGATGATCGCGATGTGGGAGATCAAGGGCGTTGTCGGACATGGCGCTCACAAGATGGCCCTGAGCAGCGATGAAGAGGAGGTCACGGTCAATGCCTAAATCATTTCTGGTGGCGACATTTTCTGACCCTGACACGCTGCTGCAAGCGGTCCGCGCCGTGGTGCGGGAGAACTTCAAGGTCTATGACGTCTATGCTCCCTATCCGATCCACGGCCTTGATGCTGCCATGGGCATCCGCAGGTCGCGTCTTCCGTGGGTGACATTTCTGGTGGGATGCTGCGCGCTGGCGTTTGCGCTTTGCTTCCAGCTTTACACTTCAGTGCTGGATTGGCCGCTCAATGTTGGCGGAAAACCCGATAACTCCACGCTGGCTTTTATTCCTATTTGCTTTGAACTCACCGTGCTTCTTTCCGGTCTGGCGACGGTTGCCGCTCTTTTTGTGCGCGCCCGGTTGTATCCCGGAAAGAAGGAGCTGTTGTTAGCCGATGGCATTACGGATGACAAATTTGCGCTGGTGCTGCGCCGCCGCGAATCGTCGTTTGATAGCAATCGCGCCCGGAAAGTCTTAGAGGAAAGCGGTGCTGATCGAATCAGGGAAAGGGAGGCGGAGTTATGATCCGGGTTTTCCGTGCGTTTCTGGGGCTGGCCATCATGGCCCTGCTATCTGGTTGTGGCGCAACCTCTGAAAAGCGGGCCTATGAATATATGCCGGACATGTCGCGCAGTCCGGCGTACAAGGCTTACGCACCAAATTCTGTAACGCGGGATGGACTCACGCTCCAGCGGCCAGTCTCTGGAACCATCCCGCGGGGTTTTCATCCTTTTCACTTTGGCCCCGGAGAGGACGAAGCGGCCCGTGCCGGGCGTGAACTGCAGAACCCTTACCGAGCTTCACCACACACATTGGAAGAAGGGAAACAGCTTTTTCAGACATATTGTTTGGTTTGCCATGGAGAGCAGGGGAAAGGCGATGGCCCAATTTCAGGAAAAATTCCTCCGCCTCCCTCCTATGTTTCTGAACGGTTAATGCAGTTTCCTCCGGGACGGATTTTTCATGTGATCACTTTGGGGACGGGAAAGATGCCATCGTATGCCGCGCAACTCAGCGCCGACGAGAGATGGAAAGTTGTGACCTATGTGCATGCCGTGCTGCAGGGACTGGGCGACCGCAGCCAGACAGCGCAGAACCGAGGCGGCCAATGACGACGACTCCTTCCTTTCAGATATCCAGCCGTGTGCGCGGTGGAGCTGTCCTTCTGCTGGCACTTGGCGCCACGGCGGCTATTTACGGCGTGATAACAAATCCTGAGCGCGCCTGGCCCAATCTGTTGATCGACGGGTTTTATGTAACGGCACTGGGAGTTTCGGCGATATTTTTTCTGGCCGCGCAACGAGCCACGGGAGCGCGCTGGTCGGCGAGCCTGCGCAGAATCCCTGAAGCCTTTATGCCGGTACTGCCGATAGCATTCTTTCTCATCGCGGTGCTTTTCTTTGGCCGCCATTATCTCTATGTTTGGAGCCGTCCGGGGGGGATGGCTGGCACCCCGGCGATTGCCGGAAGGGCGCAGTATTTGCAGCCTGCGTGGGTATATACGCGCATGATTGTCGCTTTTGCCGCGTGGTTCCTGTTTGCCTGGTTGTTCCGCAAAACTTCTTTGCAGCAGGACCGCCAACCGGAGCAGGCATTGGTGCTTCACCAGAAGCTGACGCGGTACGCCGTGATATTTGTTCCCGTCTTTGCCTTCTCGATTACCGTAGGCGCGTTTGACTGGCTGATCTCCGCCGATCCGCGCTGGTTCAGCACCATGTATGCCGTCTATGTCTTTGCGGGAACTTTCGTGCAAGGCATTGCGGCGGTGACATTGGCTGTAGTGCTTTTGAAAGAGCGCGGCCCCATGCGCGATTCAGTGAGCGACCACCAGTTGCATGATCTGGGCAAACTGCTTTTCGCCTTCAGCACTTTCTGGGCCTACATCTGGACGTGCCAATATCTTTTGATCTGGTACGGAAATATTCCGGAAGAAGTTACGCATTACGTCTCCCGCACCAACGGGCCGTGGCTGCCTCTTTTTGCGCTCAACCTGATAGCCAACTGGGTGGTGCCTTTTCTAGTGTTGCTCTCCGTCCGGGCCAAATGCACAACCAGAGTGCTCAAGGCGATTACCGTGCTTATTCTTTGCGGTCGCTGGCTCGACCTTTATCTGCTGGTTGCGCCCTCTGTTTGGACGGCCCCAAAAATCGGATTTCTCGAAGTCGCCATCGCTGCGGGATATCTATCACTTCTGTTTCTTGTGTTTGTGCGTAGCGCCAGCAGCGCACCGCTGGTGCCGGCACATGATCCAATCCTGGCCTACGAGCAGTCTCATGTGCCCGTGCATCTGCATGCTGTAGACCATAAGCTTCGTGGAGTAGCGCAATGATCAATGGGAACGGCAGATCCCTTAAACTCACCGCGTTGTTGGCTACCACCGTGGCAACATGCGCGCTGGTCTATTATCAGCCGGACCAGAGCAAACGGAACGACATCCCCAATCGGCTTCCTGAAGCAGCGCCATACGTTGTGGCGGAGGCGCAAGCGTATCCGCCGCCCTACCATGACCACTGGGAACAGGAGGACAGTCCGGGGCAATGCCAGACATGCCATCAGAAAATTTTTGATGAGTGGAACGGCTCCATGATGTCGAATTCATGGCGTGATCCCGCGTGGCGCGCCGCGTTCCTGGCACTGGCGCGCGCCACCTCTGCCAACGGTGAATGTGATACCCCGGAGCCGCCCGACGGTACAGAAAAGGCAAAGCACAATCCATTCGCCAATAAAGGCGAATGCTCTTCTACCTTTGATATCGGCACCGGCAAATACACAGTATCCCGGCCAGGCTCGCTCCTGGATTTCTTCTGCTCGCGCTGCCACATGCCCACAGACTACGTGGACAATATTCCGCTCAGGAACGTAAAGCTCGATCCGAATACCAATCTTGAGAGCGCACCGGGCGATCCCAATTTCAATCCAACCTCTGATAATGGGACCGGCATTGCCTTTGCCGCGGCTCTGGCACAATATCGCAACACCGATTCAGGCAAGAGCGGCATCATCTGCGCGGTGTGCCATACCTACGCGGAGACACGCGATACGCCATTCCACAACTATCCTCATAGCGCCAGCGCTTATGTGCCCGCGCAGGGGACCAAGCCGCGCAATGAATTGCTGGCCGCGGCGCAGCAGGACACTTTCAACGTGCCGGATGGCAGCAAGCAGAATCTGGGATACAGCATAGGCGCCGGCGCTTACCGGTTGTCGCCGCATGCCATTGGATCTCCGGAAAGGTTTGGGCCGTTGGCTGCCAATCCGGAGGGCAAAGATACTTACACCAGCCAGATCTTTGGGCAGGAAATTCCATACCAGAAAATTGATCCGGCAAAACACAAAGGTTATCACCAGGCGATGTTCCTGCGCGCGGAGATGTGCGCCGCCTGCCATGACGTGACCAATGCATTGCCCATCAAAAACCCAATCGGCAAATGGGTCGGCGGCTTTCCCATTGAACGCACTTATACGGAATGGGCCAACAGCGCCTACGCTGATCGTCCGGGGAACAAGAACTTTGATCCCCGTTTCAAGCGCGATTGCCAGAGTTGCCACATGCAGCAGGATTACGGCCAGCCTGGCACGGCGCAAACGTTATACAAGGATGGCAAGCCGTTGCCGCCACAGGTGGACCGGGTCGCCAATGAGGGCGGAACGCCGCATCCATTCTTTACCCACCATTTTGTTGGGGGCAATGCTTATGTGACCGGGTTGATTGGCAAGGACGTTGACCAGAGCGGGAACGTCTCTCCTTATCCCGAACTCTCCGCGTTTAGTTTTTCTTCCGCCGATGAGAAGAGCCCCTATTCACGCGGATTCTGGACCCATACCGAGCGCAAGGGAGCATATTCACAGCAGGCCCGGCTCGCCTGGGACCGCTTGCGCCATGTGCTGAGCATGGACATGCATGGGCCGGCGACGGCCCCGGCAAATACCACGGTCCCCCTTTCCATCACGATTGCCAACACGGGCAGCGGACACGATTTCCCCACAGGCTTTCCTGAAGGCCGCACGGCCTGGCTGGGGGTGCATGCCTATGACCTGGCCACCGGCAAGGAACTGCAAATCCAGGACAACGTGTGGAAGCGCACGTCTCTTGGAGTAGGAAATCTTACGACTGAGGAAATGGTTGATCCGAATTTTCCCGGCTGTAATTGGAAGATTCCGGCCGGCTCCGCTGATCCGTATTCACTGCAATTCAAGGCCGTGGCATCGCTGGGAGATGGCTGTCCAACACTGGACCTGCCTTACGCCACGCCGTTGAATCTGGTGATCAACAAGGACGGTTTGCCCATCGACAAAGATGGCCGGGTGATTGACCGCAACAACTCAATGGCATTGCCGCAATTCATCGATAAAGACGGGAACGGAGACCTGTTTGACGACTCATTCCTGCGCGATAGCCGCTTCAAGCCGAGAGGGCGGCCAGAATATGAGAAAAAGATTGACCGCTACTCAGTCGTGGTCCCGCAGGGAACGCAGGGGCCGGTGGCGGTTTCAGCAACGGTTTACTACCAATCGATTGAAGCCATTGTGGCCCTGCATTTTCTGGGCAACATGGCGGATACCAACAACAACTTTGTATTGGAGCCATGCGTATTAGGCGGATTGTGCGACGGACGCAAGCCTACAACCGAGCCTCCGGTTGTGGAAGGTGCGCCCCCAGTGCCCATGGTCGTGAGAAATTGGCTGATCTCAGTAGATGGCGGCCCAGCGAACAAGAGCGCACCCCGTGTGGCGGTTTATCCGGCTGCTGGCACGCAAAAGGCGTATCAAGATACCGTAGTAAAAGTCTTTTTCTCCGGGCCAGTGCGCGGCGTGGACAACAGAAGCTTCACGCTGACCGATTCCACCGGCAAGCAAGTCTCCGCATGGGTTGACCAGGTAGGTGACGGCGCTTGGGGTCTCTTCCCGGACCCAGTGCTGCTGAAGCCCGGTGAGAGTTACAGCGCGCGCCTCAAAGCCGGAGTTTGTGACTTCTCAGGACAATGCACACGGCAGGACACAACCTGGAAATTCACGGTGTCCAAGGAAGCAAGCCAGGGAGCAGGCGATACCAGTATTCCGGTGGGCTTTGCTATTCCTGGGCCAGCCAATGTTCCGCGTGCCATCGCAGTGCGTGAAAAAGCCCACGGCACGGTGCGACTGGCAAGCAAGTAGGCAGAAACACAGACGGGGTTCCCCGAAGAGATTTTCCGGGAACCCCTTGTCTGCGCCGGATGCAGGCTTTTATGCGGCGTTGCCCAATGAAGTTGCCCGGGCACGCATGGGTTCTCTGCTCATTTCCAGGATGCGTTGCCGCTGGTGGTCAATAGCAAAGACATTGTGTCCGAATGCCGCCAGGCCCCCCACAGCAAAGCCGAACGCGGCAAAAAAGAGCGGTGCAATTACCGCAAAAACCATTCCATCATTCGCCGCGGAGATTGTGCTCTTGAACTGGACCGGCGCTGCGCCCCAGCAGAGCAAAAGGAATGACAGGAATGGGAAAAACAGCACTGCGGTAGCCGCATGGAGTGCGGCTGACACGCTGGCGGCAAGCATTACGTTGATGGGTTGTGGTCTGGTCATTGGCATATTCTTTCCCTCACATTTTCCAGGTTCATGTTGTACCGCGGAGCGGTCCCGGAGGATGTTTCCTGTTCTCCACGAACGCCCTGTGGTTAAACAAAAATGGCCCAGAGATATTTCATCTCTGGGCCAAATCTTCGTTCGGGCCGGTACTGACATCTGCCGGCAGCGAAAATCGGGGCCCCTGGCCCAACTGGCTGGTCAAAACCAGTTCAGTTTTAAGTGTTGCGATACGTTTTTTTGGCTATTGCCTCCACGCATGTAATTTCACCCCGGCGGAATTGGATCGTTATTGATCCGGGGCATTTGCGCGTCTTAATGAAATCAGAGAGAGCTACAAAAAGCTCTTTTGGAATACTCAGCTTGGTCCCGCTGGGAGACGCTGCATGGTATTCAATATCCGGGGTTGGTTCCGGGGACTTGGAGAGTTTATCCGCCCGCAATGCCGCGCTTTCATGTGCAGCATCTCCCTCCTTGGCTAGTTGAGCAACACCGGTTGCAAAATAGACTCGTGTATCAGACATACAAAACCTGCGTTCTTTCTTGTTCAGTCGTTCTCGATATGGTTGGTTAACTCAGAGGATATGGGTCAACAACGACAATGAAGCTCCGTGCAGGCAGATGTAGCAGCATCCCTGGGATGTGCGCGAGTCAAAAGGAGGCGGAAAACTAATGTCCGCCTGCCGGCCTGTTGTGTCTGATGCGGCGGCGACAGCAAATCGCGAGATGCGCGCTGATGCGCGCGAAGGTGAGCGGCAAGGGGGTTCCGTCTCATTTTAGGTCAACTCCTTGGGCTAAATGCCCGGTAGTGAGTCATGTTGCGCGAGCTTGCGTCAACTCCAAATACCCAGAAAGTGTGCAGAAAAAACAAGGCCCAGAGAGCTACGCCTCTCTGAGCCAAATTTCTTGTCTGCTCCGGAAGTTCCGGGAACTGAAATCAGGGCTCGCGCGTTATTAACGTTATTGAACTTAGTGCCGACAAACAACCAAAAATTACATAAATTCTTTGTTACTTATAGGTCTTCTTGATGACAGCTTCCAACCCGGCAATCCCGCCATTCCTGAATTGGATTACCACGGAACCAGTCTGCTTACTGCCCTGGAGAAAATCCAGTAAAAGGCCAAACAGCTCCTTGGGGATTTCAATGCGGCTCCCGTCAGGGGAAACAACCAGATACTGTTGCGGGCTGTGCTGAAACGAAACAACTGTTGGCATTTTCTCCGTCCCTCCATGACTTTCAGGCCCAAAAATCTTGCCGGAGAAGAAACCTGCCGGGGACCTTACTCATCGCCTACCCCCCAGCTAGTTTACCTGCAAACTGAGATCTTCTCAGATTACCGCCCAGGGTTTTATATTTTTCGGGGCGAATTATCCCACAGAGTCCGACAAAAATGAGTATTCTTTAACAAATTCCTGATTTCGGAAAATAGGATAAGTTGCCGGTTTTGGCCAATGGATTTAATAACTTAAGAACAATCGGATGCAGAAGCACGAATAGGCCGTTGTCTGAGCAGATATTCTTTTGCAATTTCCGTGGCGTGACTGGCGCTGGGGTTTGGGGTTCAATCAATTTGAAGGTTGAGTTACATACGCTAACGCGTCCAGTGCATATTGTTAAGAATTCAGCAAACTTTAGCTAACGGAGTGGGCCGCAGGAAGTAAAATTTTTCGTGCTCGCTTGAAAAGGCGGAATGGGACAAGACGAAACCCCAATTCGGGATTTGCTGCATCGTTGCCTGAACTCAGACGACCAGGGGTCATGGAGAGATTTTGTCCGCAGGACCCAGCCACTGATCGCTAGCGTAATCATCAACACAATTCGCCGGTGGCAGGACCCTAATCCCAGCCTGGTGGATGACCTGATCCAGGACACGTTTCTGAAACTATTTGCGAATGAGCGCAAAGCGCTGCGCAGCATTAAGAATGAATATGAGAACACGATCTTTGGATATTTAAAGGTTGTGGCATCGAACGTGGTGAGAGACCACTTCCGGCAGGCGGAAAACAAAGTGGAAGAAATTGAGCTGACCGATCCAGTGCTGCCGCCTTCACCCGATGGCCTGGACCGCGTGGAATTTGCCCGCCTGAAAGACAAAATTCAATCCCGGCTACAGTGCCTTTCTTCTTCGGAAACGTTTCGCAGGGATGAGACGATTTTCTGGATGTATTACGAGCAAGGTTATACCGCCAAAGAAATTTCCTTTCTGCCCAGCATCGGATTGAGCGTGAAAGGAGTGGAAAGCACACTGTTACGGCTTACGCGCTTGATTCGAGGGGATGGGCCGGCATAAGCGGCTGGAAACGCCGACCCGTAAGGTGCAGTGTTCTCATTACTTTAGGGATGGCAAAAGGTTTCATCCGCGGATTTACGTCTTTGGATTTGAAGGATAGTTAAGGTGATTCGACCAGGAAACAAAGAGAAGGTAATTCGAGGCGGGGCTGCAAACCGGCCATTCACGGCGGCGCCCCGCGGCTTCAGGGCGCCTCCGCCGGCTTGTTCAGGTGGCAAGCGCATGGCGGATGCCAGTCCCGCACGAATTCCGTTACCGGAAGGTTGTTTATGAACGCACCACCAAAACAAACCGCGAAGCAAAATTGTCCAGACGAAGATGTGCTGCAAGAAGTGGCCGCGGGCATTGGGTCGCCGGAGCTGGCCTTGCAGACGATGCAGCATGTGGCTCGCTGCGCTAATTGCGCGCAGGGGCTGCGCAGATACATAAAGGAGTTTTCGCCGGAACAGTCTCCCGAGAATATCGCCATCCTCAAGCAGTTGCAAAGTTCCAAACCAGAGTGGCAGAAGCGGCTGGTGCGCGACGCGATGGGCGGTGGAAAAAGGTTTCCATGGATGAAGTTGGCGCCGGCGTTGGCCGCGCTGGCGATAGTCATCCTGGCCATAGCGCAAGGGCCCGCTTTGCTGGCTGATTTCAAGCTGAAGCAGGCACAAAAGCAGGCCGCAGCGGCATTCGCCGAACGGCGCACCACCGAGATGCGGCTTACCTCTGTCGCGCATGCGCCGTATCGCCCCTTTCCGGTAATTCTGGGAGCGGAAAATGGCCGCGGGATAGATGAAGTGCCCACCTCGCTGCATGACGCCAGCGGTGCAGCGAATAAGAACCTGCTGGCCAGCAATGCCGATCCGCGCTGGCGGCAGATACAGGGCCGCGCGTTGCTGTGGGAATCAACCCCCAGCAGCCTGGAAAAAGCCGAGAAAGATTTTGAAAAAGCACGCGCCGACGGCCTGGCCAGCCCCAGCCTGGAGATTGACCTGGCAGCCAGTTACTTTGAGCGCGACAGCAAAGCCGAACACCCCAACCTGCAGCGGACCCTGAACCTGCTGAACGAAGTGCTGAGCAAGCCAAAACTAAATGCTGACGACCAGGCCAGCGCGCTTTTTAATCTGGCCATTGCCTATGAAAAAACACAAGCCTGGGACCTGGCCGTCGCCACCTGGGAAAAGTATCTTCAGGTGGATAGCTCCAGTGCATGGACGGAAGAAGCCCGGCAGCATTTGAAGGATGCGAAGGGGAAAATTCGCAAAGACACTGCAGCTGTCAGTCCGGCTGAACCAGAGGTTTTTTTGCGTGAAGTTTCTAATCCAGCAGTTCTAGACCAACTGGAAGAATATCAAGATATTGCTGTAGAGAAATGGTTGCCGGAAGCTACAGCAACAACAGATGCTACTCTGGTAAAGGCAACTCGCGTGCTCGGTAAGCTGCTTCTAAGCCAGCACTCTGATCCATGGCTGAGCGATCTCGTTTCAGCCCTTCGACCAGTGGATATGACGGCCGTAAGAGCACTCTCACTTGCGCTAAAAAAAAATGGAGAAGGTGACCACGAAGGAGCTGCTGAGCAGGCTCGAATAGCGGCCGATATCTTTGGGAAACGCAAAAATCTACCCGGTGAATTCCGTGCGCTACTGGAACAAGTGAACGCTCTTCGGCGAGCATTTAATGGGGCGGATTGTCTTGCCCGTGCGGACCCGCTATGGAATCGAATTTCAAAAACAGACTATTACTGGATGCAGGCGCGTCTGTTGTCGGAAAAAGCTGAATGTGGAAATTTACTGGGAAAATTTGCCGAATCCAATAACGGACTCCAGGCCAGCAGGCAGATAGCTGACCAATTTGGTTATTCACAGCTAGTCCTTCGGGATATTGGCATTTCCGCCGGGAACAAGCATCTACGTGGAGATTGCGACGAAGGTTGGAAAGAGTCCGTGGATGGACTGAATGTCTACTGGCAAAATACCAGCGCTCCGCAAAGCAGGCTGTTTCAATTTTACTCAGTAATGTATCAGTGTGCTCTTGAAACAGGGCATCTGCATGCTGGGGAAGCCATACTGCGGCATGCCATCCAGCTTCGCGAGGCCAGCACTGATATCAAGAAAAACCAGATCATTGAAGGCACCCTTCATATGCAGTTGGCAAACCTGCTCTCAGTGAGGAAAGAGAACCTGGAAGCAGAGCAGGAAACTAAAAAAGCAATACTGGTTCTCGATCACAAGAAGCTTCCGCCTCAGTTTGATTTAATCGTAAAGTTCGAACCTGCTGAGTTCCAATTGCAACATGGGCACGCCCAGCTTGCGCTCGATGCGTTGGAGCCATTGCGATCTGCATTGAAGGACAATACCGACAAATTCTTTGCTCTCCGATTCAATCAGGCCCTGGGTAACACATATTACAACCTGCGCCAACTTGATGAGGCGAGGTCAGCCTATCAACTTGCCATAAAGACGTCTGAGTCTGCATTGGACAAGGTCAATAATTGGGCAGAAAGATTGCAGTGGCTTAAAGCGACCGATGAGAGTTATCGCGGGTTGGTGAGGGTGTTGATTGATCAGAAAAGGGACAAAGAGGCATTAGAACATTGGGAGTTGTATCGCAGCCGACCGATGCTCCAGGACCGATTCGCTTTGGACACGAATGCTCCGGAGCCAAAACGGACAAAAGTGTTCCGGCAAAAGGCAAATTTCACTTCGCCAGGTTCGGTCGATGATGGCCGCGGAACACGCCTTATCTATGCCAATTTTGACGACGGCTTGTACATTTGGATTTCACACGAAGGAGCTATCAGCGGTCATTGGGTGGAAATCGGCAGAGCGGATTTCGAAAATATGACCCGCGAATTTATAGAAAAGTGCGCCCGTGAAGACTCCAATCTGGGCGAACTAAACCAGCTAGGCAAGAAACTGTTCGCCACACTCCTGCAGCCTGTAGTTTCAGAGATTTTTCCGTCAAAGGTAGTGAGCATTGAATTGGACCGCATGGCATATAACCTTCCTATTGAAGCTTTGATCGGACCAGAAGATAAGTACTTTGGGGAGATGTTTTCTGTGGTGTATTCTCCGGGAAAATGGATGGAAAAGACGCTTCATTTTTCCGAACCGGTAAATAGTCTTGAGTCAATGCTTGTGCTGGATGCGTCAAGCGCTTTGAGAGCTGGTTATCTGCCAGGCTTTGAAACCCAAAAAAATGCCATCGCCAAGCTCTTCCCAAAAGCTACCATGATCGATCCAACCAAGGTTCGTTGGTCCGAGACGAAGTCCCGACTCGCGTCAAGTCAGATCTTTCACTATATGGGGCATGGAAAGCGGGAGGGCAGCGGAACAAGTCTGGATTACGATGGAAAGCAATTATTGCGCACTCAGGATTTTGGTCCTGAGATTCTCAAGGGCACACAGATAGTAGTGCTCGCAGCATGTTCTGGCGCAACTGGCAGGGAAAATGGCCTTGCTGACCCTAACAACCTGGTGCGGGCCTTTCTTGCGGCGGGAGTTCCGAGCGTGATTGCCAGCCATTGGGATGTTGATTCCGCTTCAACTTCGCAGTTGATGGTCAGTTTTTACCAGCATTTAGCAAAAAAAGAATCTGTAGCCCTGGCAATGTACAATGCCCGCGTCGAATTATTGCGAACCAAAGCACATCCCTACTTTTGGGCCGGCTTTACCGTGTCGGGGCGCGCCAGCTAGCAGGTAAAAATTGCATCCTTATGGAAAGCAATCGGGAGAAGTAACATGCAAAGGCGTAGTGTACTGAAAGCATTCGCTGCACTTCCATTTACGACTATATTGGGTGGCTGCGACGAAAAGACCCGCGAGAAGACGGCATCAGGTGTCGTTGAGGTCCACTTGGAAGGCGCTTTCGCTTTGGTTATTCAGGAGAACAGATCAAATTCGATGATTGCTTTTTCTCCACGTCCGGCCAAAGAGGACGAACCACATCAGTTTTATTTCAATGGTTCGCCAAAGGCGGAAGATCCGAAGAGTGCCTACCACTTCAAGCTCTCTCTCGGACGCGAACGAGAGGCCAAGCCGGAGATAAGTCCAGGGTTGAAGGACTTTTCTTTCAGAACTGAGCGTTGGCACGTGGGCGACGCATTGGCCACAATTGAATTGCCGGCGCCGCGACGGATAACATTTTCCGGGCATCGCTCACCGGTGACATTCCTTTCCGATCATCGACGTGCGTTCTTGGCGACGAACCACATTTTGGAGTACGAGGTGGATGATGCCCGCGGGCCAAAATTGGAATGTAGCGATCCAGGTTTGAGGTGCGATCCGGCGCCTGATTCCTTTCCAGGAGTGACAAGATTTTTCTTTGAAATCGGCCCGAAGCGTACGCTTGACACCGCTCAGTCACATGCTCATGCAATCAAGTTTTTTAACTACATCTTGCGCCAGTCGTTCCCGGATCTGGAGGATAAGTACAAGCTCGCTCCCGAATACCCTGGGAAACAGGGACGTGGTGATATTCCTGCGATGGCGGTCCCAGTGGCTTTGCAATATGGTGCTCACGGCGCGTTGCTGCAAAACGCTTCCTATGCAGTTGACTGTGAAGTTGCTGGCCCATTGGTGAGCACTCATACCGCTCCTATCAAGCCCTGATTGCCTTGCCCCATACGGGCTGGCAAGTCTGCTGCCAGCCCTTCCGGTTTTTTGGAGCAGAGCGCTCCCCGGTAGTCAATTTCAGCCACAAATGCTCCCAAAAAGCGCGATAAATATTCCCAATCGCGAAGGGAAATTCCATCCACCGGCGTCTTTGGTTGCAAGCAACGGTTAAACTCATTCATTTTTGCAAATGAGCCTGGCAGCCAGGGGAGGAGAAACCCACGGTCTGCAGGGAAGGCCGCTTGCTGGCAGTGCTCAAAGCGAGCGAAGAGCGCGCCGAATAAGGAGCAGGGACCATGAGTACCGCACCATGCGTGGATTTCCATCAATTTACCGAAAGCTATCTGCACGGGCTCAGAGCGCAGGACGTCACCACCGAGGCCCACTTTGTTTCGTATTTCAGCAAGATCCTGCAGAACAAATTGCGCCGTCGGCTGGCGTGTCCTGAGCATATTAAGGACGTACAACAGGAAACATTGTTGCGGGCATGGGCCGCGGTCCGCGCGGAAGGCGGCATTCGCCAGCCGGAACGGTTTGGCGCGTTTGTAAGTTCGGTATGCAACAACATACTTCGTGAATCTTATCGGTCGCGCGCACGGACCAGGGCGCTGGACGATTTGCAGTCCGATCCCGCCGACCAGACTATGGCTCCCGATGGCTTGCTGCTGGCCGAGGAAGCCAGGAAACAGGTGCAGAAAGTAATGGCAAAGCTTTCAGCGAAGGACCGCAGGATACTGAGCGCGGTATTTTTTGAGCAAAGAGACAAAGATGAGGTCTGCAGCGAACTGGGCGTCAGCCGGGAATATCTGAGGGTGCTTCTCTACCGCGCCAAGCAGCAGTTTGTAGCCGAATACAGGCAGATTGATGCATTGCCAAAGGGCGCGCAAGTTAAGTTCATCCGGCCGCAACGAAAGGCCGCCGCCGGTCAAACGCAGAGTTTGCGAACGGCGGCCGCTGCGGCCCTGCCCCGGTGCTGCTGACTCATTCACTTGCGGCTGCTTAGGATGAGCCGAACCGCAAAGCAAATGCCGGCACCCTAACCAAAAGACGCCCGGCATTTTTGTTGTTTTTTTAACCGGCGTAGCCCAGCGCGAGCAGCAGGAGAAGGCGCTTAGTATCCGTTGCGGTCGTAATGGACAAGATTGTCCGGCCAGCCTCTTTCGCTCAGCAAACGGCTCACGCTCTTCACCATTTCCGGGGGGCCGCAAAGATAGGCACGCGGCGTTCCCCGAGAAACTCCATCAAGATGGTGTTGCACATAGCCACTGGCTCCATTCCATCCATCATGCGGACGGCTCAATACAGGCACGTAGCGAAAGTTCGGATGCCGTTCCGCGAAGGCGGCAAACTCAGCGTGAAAAAAGAGGGACGCAAGATCTTTTGCGCCAAAAATCAGGCAGACCGGATATTTGTGGCCGGCGCGAAGCAGAGACTGCACCATGGAGCGAATTGGCGCAATACCAGTGCCAGCGGCCAGGAAAAGTGTTGTCGCTTCCGTGTGCCGCATAACAAACCCGCCCTGGGGACGTGTGATCCATAGTTGCGAGCCAACACTCAGGGAGCAGAGATGGTCAGCGGGCGAGCCCTTGCGTCCTAGCTTGACGCACAATTCAAGATCGTTGCCACTGCCCGGCGGAGACGCAATCGAATAGACCAGGGGAATCGTCCCGCCATGGAACTCCAGTTCAACGCGAATGAACTGTCCGGCTTGGAATTCCAAAGTTGCGCCGCCCTGTACCTGAAGGATAAGAAGGCGCGTTTCCGGCGAGAGGAACTCGGATTTGACCAGCGTAGCGTTAAGAAGAGACTGGTGGCGCTTGTCGGTGGCTGACGCGGCAGAGCTCATGATTGCGGCTTGGTTTTTTCCCTCTGGAACACAGAAATTCGGTTGCGAAGATTCGGGCGCTCCAACAAATTCAGAAAACAGCCCGAATATAGCAGAAATTTCATGTTACCATTGCCGTTCCATTTTAAATATGGTTTCCCATAGACTTCTAAAAGAGCTTGTCAGGAACGCCATTGCACAGGCACAATCTCAATCTCTGGTAACACAGAGGTTGTTGTTAATCATGAATTTACCTTTAGCTCACGACCCTTTTGCGATCTGAAAGGGTGTGCGAAAGATTAGCAAAGTAACCGGACCGGCCAAAAGCGGACCGAGTCTATAGTTGCGGCACAAACCTCAGGAGCTGATTTACATGACAGTTGACGCGGTGCCTCCACCGAACGGCCCCCAATCCGAGCGCAAGGATATTTTTGAGAAATGCTGGAAGTTTAATCGCGCCCGCGCTTTGCAGGAGGCAGGGTTATACATTTACTTTGAAACCTTTGGTGGGCGGGAAGGCTGCGGACCAAGCGAAATGATGCTGGGTCCCCGCAAAATCCTCATGTTCGGTTCCAACGATTATCTGGACCTCACCTGGGACCCGCGGGTCAAGGCAGCGGCTGCCGCGGCCATTCACAAATATGGCACCGGGTGCAGCGGTTCGCGGCTTTTGAATGGAACGCTTCCCATCCACGTTCAACTGGAAGAAGAGCTGGCCGAATTCATGGGCAAGGAAGCGGCGATCATTTTTGGCACAGGGTTCCAGGCCAACTATGCGGTGATCGCGGCGCTGGCCACTGAAGGCGAGCTAATTCTGTGCGAACATAATCTGCATGCCAGCCTGGTGGACGGAGCGTTGCGCTCCTCGGCCCGGACCATGCGCTACCGCCACAATGATATGCAGCACCTGGAAAAGCGGCTACAGCAGGCCAACGGGGAAGGCGTGCTGATTGTGAGTGAGAGCGTGTTCAGCATGGAAGGCGACATTGCCGACCTGAAGGCCGTGACCACACTGGCGAAGAAATATGGAGCGCGGACCTATGTGGATGAAGCCCACGGCCTGGGTATTTTTGGTCCCACCGGCGCAGGAGTAGCGGAAGAGCAGGGCGTCCTGAAAGATGTGGATGTAGTAATGGGCACGTTCAGCAAGTCGCTGGCGGCTGCAGGCGGGTTTATCGCAGCGACGGAACCAATTGTCCATTATCTGAAGCATCTGGCCCAGCCCTTCGTATTTTCCGCCAGCGTTCCCCCGGCTTCAGTGGAAGCAGTACGGTGCGCCCTGCGTATACTGCAGGAAGAGCCGGAACGGCGGCATGGACTGTTGCGGATCGCCGACCTGATCCGCCGGGAGCTGAGCGGGTTGGGGTTCAGCGTAATCGAGGGGAACAGTCCCGTGGTGGCCGTGGTCATCCCGGATGAGATACTTCTGTTCCAAATGGCCAAGGAGCTGTTGGAAGAAGGAATTTATGTGAATGGAGTGGCGCGTCCTGCCGCCACGCAAAATCTGCTTAGAATCTCCTGCACGGCCGCGCACACGGAGGCACATGCCTGGCAATTAATTGAAGTAATGGAACGTCTTGCAAAACGTCTCAACCTGGAGTTGGAAAAACCCGCGAAAGCCGCAAGATTGGCGCTGTGATATTGAAGATTAGCAATGTAATTTTAAAGCGAGAGTTTGCGGACGGGGCCATGGGCCCTAACTCCACGGTAACCCAAAAGAATTTCTTGTCCATTGTGAGGAAGAATCGTTTATGCCTGATGCGTTGAATTTAACCGGGATTGCGCTCTCCGTTGCGCAGGGGAAGTGGAAGCGGCTGGCGCGAAGCGTGGCCCAACAATCCCTGGCGCCGCACGCCGCCGAGGTGGACCGTGACGCCATCTACCCGCGCGTGGGACTGAAAGCAATCGCCGATGCGGGCCTGATGGCCCTGACCATACCCAAGGAACAAGGCGGCCCGGGCGAGGGCATCCTGACCACGGCCATGGTCCTTGAAGAGCTGGCGCAGGGATGCGCTTCCACGGCCATGGTGTATTGCATGCACATGAGCACGCTTGCCATGATTGCCGCCCTGGCAAAAGATGGCCAGCATGAAGCCTATGTAAAACCGATCGTGGAAGGAAAATGGATTGGCGCGCTCGCCATGAGCGAACCTGGCTCAGGAAACCGGTTGTGGCATATGGATAGTTTTGCCCAACGCAATGCCAGCGGCTACCTGATTGATTCCTTTAAGTCCTTCTGCACCAGTTGCGGCCAGGCGGATTTTTATGTGGTGCCGGTGCGGGCCGATTCAACCCAGCCTCCAACCGAACTGAGCCTGTTCATTATTGACGGTAAGGACCCAAACATTCTGCCGATCGGAAAATGGGACGGCATGGGGCTGCGCGGGAATTGCAGCATGCCCATACACTTTAAGGGATGCCACGTTCCGGAGATCGGGCGGCTGGGATCGCCCACTTGCGGCTTCTCCATGCTATTTGCGTATTCTCTGCCCATCTATCAGGTGGGATTGTCCACGGTTTATCTTGGCATCGCCCAGGCCGCCTATCAGGCAGCGGTGGAGCACGTAAAAAAGCGCGTCCATAGTGACACGAAGCAGACGCTCTCCCAGGTGGAAACGGTGCAGCGTTACATTGCGGAAATGAAGATGCGCGTGGATGAAGCGCGGTGCATGGTGTATCGCGTGGCGCAGATGTCAGACAACGCGATGGTGCTCTTCAATGAACTGCAATCGGCTGACCTGCTGGATGAGGTCATCCGCGCCAACCCTGATGATCCGTTCTTTATCGAGCTGGCGCAACTTAAGTTTGCCGTGAGTGAAATCGCCGTTGAAGTTGCGAACAAGGCGTTCCAGGTCTGTGGCGGCACGGCTTATAAGCGCGGCCATCCGGTGGAGCGGATGGTGCGCGACGCCAGGGCGGGATCAGTGATGGCGCCCTCAGACGATTCACTAAAATTGATTGTGGGAAGACAGATATTAGGCATCGCCCAACCGTGGGAGTAAATCACGGAGTAAATAAGGAGGAAAAAGAAGCAGATGGCGACCACAGATGTAAGCGCGGTCCAAACCAGCAGCCTGCTCGCATCGCTGCAGGATTTTCAGAACAGGTTCAATAATGACCAGCGCGTAAAAAAGCTGATCAAAGGGTGGAACCGGTATCTGAAAGTTGACGGCACCGATACGGGCGAGATTTACACCTTGACGATCCAGGACCTGGCAGCCACAAATATTGAGGCCGGATGCACGCTGGCGGATGACGATGAAAACGTGATCGCGCTGCAAGCCGCGCAAGAAGTGCTGGTCCGTATCTTTACCGGCAAGTACAATCCGGCGCACGCATTGATTGACGGCGCGCTGGCGGTTTTTTCCGGCGAGCGCGACAAGGTAAAGCTGGAAGCAATTGCGATGATTATCTGGGGCATGTAAAAAGGGCGGGGATTCCGGGGGAGGAATGAAGAAAGCATTTGAGCTGGGCTTTTATGTGACGTTCGGCGCTGGCATCGCGTTTGGTATCAGCTCTTTTACCATTCTTTCTGAGCTGTTCAAGGTCGCGAACAGCTTCTGGCTGGTCATTTCCATCTGCCTGGCGGGACTTGTCTGTATGCTGCTTTCCAGTTCCATCGCGGAGTTGGCCAGCATGTACCCTTCGTCCCCGGGTGTACGCACTTATTTAAAGGTGGCGCTTCCGCCGCGCACCTCACTCTTTCTGGTCTATCTGTATTTGATTTTCATGATCATGGTGGCGGGTATTGAAAGCTATCTTTTCGCCCTGGTGGTCCGGGAGCTTTTCCCGCAGCTTCCTTCCCTGGCCGTGGTCATTGCACTGCTTGCATGCACGGTGGTTGTGAATCTTCTGGGGTTGGAGCTTCCGCGCGGCGTCCAGATGTTTACCACCACAGCCCTGATTCTGAGCGTTTTGTTTCTTGGCGTTGCTGGGGCGGCCCCACATCTAGGAAACTTGCATTGGGGCGTCAGCGTACTTTCGGACCATCCCTTATCTCAGATCGGCGGCGGGATCGGTGCGGCTGTTTACCTTTTCATTGGATTTGAATGGGTCACGATGATGGGATTCAGCGCCAAATCGTATGAGCGCAAAATACCAATTTCCATGCCACTGGCGATTTTGACCAACATAGTTGCCTACTGCATTTTCGCACTGGCCCTGGCGACGCGGATGCCAAAAGAAGCTATTACTGCGACCGCAATTCCTCAGCTTCCATATTTCGTGCAGATTTTTGGCCCGCGTGGCGCTTATGTCGGTTTGGCGCTGTCCATCCTGGCGATTGTGTCGTGTTTTAATGCCGGGGTGATGGGCGGATCGCGATTGATTTATGCCTTGGCGCGCGAGGGAAATTTCCCCAAGTCATGGGGGACCATGTCACTCACCACGGGAGCGCCCATCGGTGGAGTGCTGGTGCTGGGGGTGCTGGCCACCATCGCTTCCGTCATTATTGTTTCATTTGAACTGGAGGAAGTTGCGGCGGTGGTGGGCTCGGCAATTGTGTGTTGTGTCTATGCCGCATTCGTGTGGGCTGTTCTTCGGTTGCGCAAGACGCAGCCGAATGCTCGCCGGACGTTCCGCAGCCCGCTGCCAATATGGCTTAACTGGATATTGATCGTCGCCCTGCCGGCGGCTGGAGTTGCTGCCTTGTTTGGCATAAAAGGCAAGACAGTCCAGGTGCTGGCAACCACCACAGGTCTGGTGCTGATATCCGCGGTGACCGTGCTATGGTCAACGAAATACAAAAGCAATGAGGCAGCGATGCGCTTGCAGGCAAAAGTTTCTTAGTAAACCTGGGATCGACTGAGGAGAACGACTGGATGCAATCTTCGAAGAATGGTTCAGCCCCTGTCCCGCTGGGCACCGCGCCGGATGTGGTGGCGGACTATGCCCATTACTGCCGTCCGGAGCTGGCGAAGATGTTGCAGTCGCTCAGTCTGGACGCAGTTTACGAGCGGGCGGAAGGCGACTATCTCTGGCAGCGCCGCGGTAAGCATCTGGTGAAAGTGCTGGACCTGGTCGGCGGTTTTGGCACGAACTTGTTCGGACATTATCATCCTGATCTGGTGGCGGAAGAACGCCGCCTCACGGAAGAGCGGGTACCCTGTTGGGCGCAGGGATCATGCCGCCCCGGCGCGGCGCGTTTAGCCAAAGAACTTTGTGAGCGCGCCGGCGACTATATCGTTATCTTCACCAACAGCGGAACTGAGACAGTTGAAGCCGCATTGAAACATGTGACGCTGGAACGGCAGCAGCCGCTCTTTCTGGCGGTGCGCGGCGCATTCCATGGCAAGACTACAGGCGCTATCCAGCTTACCTATTCGTATCGCGAGCCGTATGCCCATCTGGGCCCGAACGTACGTTTTCTTGACATGGATGATCCCGCCGACTGGCAGGCAGCCGAAGCGTGCCTGGAAGATGTGGCAGCGATTTTCATTGAGCCGATTCTGGGTGAAGGCGGCGTAAAGCCGCTGCCGGACGCGTTTGTCGCGTGGCTGAAGAAAGTACAGGCCGAAACAGAGATTCCTATCGTTGCTGATGAGATACAGACCGGCTTCTACCGGACGGGAACATTCCTGGCGTCGCAGCAGATGGGGATCGTGCCTGACTATGTTTGCCTGTCAAAGGCCCTGGGTGGAGGGCTGGCCAAGATTGGCGCGCTGCTGATTAGCCGCGAACGTTTTGTAGAAGAATTTTCCATCAAACACAGCTCCACTTTTGCTGAAGACGATCGCGGCTGTTACCTGGCGATTAAGGCGATGGAAATCGCTGAACGAGACGGCCTGGGCGCGAAAGCGGAAGCTACCGGCAAATACATTACACAGCGGCTGAAAGAGATCCAAGCCCATTTCCCCGCAGTCATTAAAGACGTGCGCGGGCGCGGCCTGATGCAGGGATTTGAATTGCATGATCTCTCCGGTTCTCCGTCCAACGCCATTCGAATGCTGTGCCAGCAGGAATTCCTGGGCTATTTGGCAGCAGCTTACTTCCTGAATGTACACTGCATCCGCATGGCGCCAACGCTGAGTGAGAAATTTACCCTGCGGCTGCAGCCCTCGGCGTATGTGGACCGGAAAGAGCTGGACCGTTTCTTTGGCGCGCTGCAGATGTTTTGCCAGGCGCTTGAAGCAGCGGACGTGCCCCACCTCACGGGGTATCAGGTGGGTTGCCAGGCCAAACCGATTGTAGACTACAGCGCGCGCCGTTTGAGCAGGCGTGAGCCGCCACGCACGGACAATCGTGTTGCATTCATCGGACATTTACTACAGGCAGAGCACGCGATTCTGTGGGACGCTTCCTTGATTGCCCTGGCGCCGCATCTGATGGAGTTCATGGAAAAGCCTTCCGTGATCCTGCAGGGCAGTATTTATGACCAGCTCCATGTGCAATCGATTACCGGAGAGGAAGTCCACCTGAGCTACATTGGACTTGACCTGACTCCCAAGCAGATCATGGAGGGCATCTACGCCCGCGATACGCAGTGGATGATGGACAAAATTGAAAACGCGGTGGAACAGGCGCGTGACCACGGCTGCCGCGTGGTTGGCCTGGGCGCTTACACGTCGATTTTGTCAGGCAATTGCAAGCGGATCAAAACGCCGGGAACGATCCTGACATCAGGTAATTCGCTGACGGTGGGAATGGCGATGGAGGCGATGAAGCAGGCGGCGAAGGACAATGGGATTGAGCTGCGAAAATCCCGGCTGGCCGTGCTTGGGGCCACCGGCAACATCGGCGCGACGCTGGCGTTGATGATGGCGCCGCATGTGGAGAGCACGCTCTTGATCGTCCGCGACGCGCAGTCGCCGCGCGTAAAGAGCATGATTGAAGAGATTGGCCGCGTCACCCCTAACCTTGAGATTACGGATGACATGCAAGCTCTGCGGAAATGCAACCTGATTGCGGCCGCGTCCAACAGCCCGGAGCCGCTGATTTATGCCGAGCATCTTTCCCGCGAGCCGGTGATTGTTTGCGACGTTGCTGTTCCGGCCGACGTGAGCGCCGAAGTCGCGTTTGAACGGCCGCTCACCACGGTGATGCGGGGCGGAGTTGTCCGCCTGCCACGTAATGAAGACTTTGTGATTGCCGGCCTTGATCTGGAGCCTGGATATTCGTTTGCCTGCATGGCTGAAACGCTCCTGATGGGGCTTGAAGGCATGACCGAATCTGTTTCCTTTGGCCCAATCAAGACAGAAGGGGTCAACTGGGCGCTGCAGGCGGCAAAAAAACATGGCTTTGCGCTGGGCAAATTTGAGCGCGGCCCCTTGCCCAGCGGAGTTAAGGACTTGAAGGTCGCCCATGCGTGAACGGATGCAACAGGCTTTTGACGCGCCGCGAGAGGCCCGCTTGCATAAGGAGTTCCCGAGCTTTGTCGCGCTGCTGCGTTACCGCGCCGCGGAACAGCCGCAGCGATCCGGGTTTCTTTTTTTGCGCGACAATAATCCTGAAGATGAGTTGGACCATCTCTCGTATTCGCAATTGGACGAGAAAGCCCGTGCGATTGCTTCAGTATTGCAGCAGAGCGGCGAGCCAGGCCAGCGAGTGCTGCTGCTGCACCAGCCCGGCGAGGATTTTGTCACGTCATTTTATGGCTGTCTTTATGCAGGCGCGATCGCTGTCACTACGTATCCCGCACATCGGGGAAGATTGAAGCAGTCATTACCCAAGATATGTGATCTGCTCAAAGACGCGGAATGCAGCACCATCTTAACGACTGCTGACATTGCGCCAGTTTTTACCGCGGCATGGAAAGAAGTAATCGGCGATCAGCCGCCACTGGTGCTGTCCAGCGATGCGATATCATTCGCGGAGGGCGGCCAATGGAAGAATCCTGCAGCAAGCCAGGATACTGTCGCGTTTCTGCAGTACACGTCTGGCTCCACCAGCCGTCCGCGCGGCGTTGCCGTTACTCACGGCAATATGCTGCACAACTCTGAAGTGATTGCGCGCGGATTTGAAAGCGACAGCAACAGCATGGGGATTTCCTGGTTGCCGCCTTATCATGACATGGGACTCATTGGCGGCGTGGTCAAGCCGGCGTACGTCGGCTTTCCGGTGGTGATTCTCTCGCCGTATACGTTTTTGCAGCAGCCGTTCCGCTGGCTGCAGACCATCACCAAGGTACGCGCCACTGTCACCGGCGGCCCCAACTTTGCCTATGATTTGTGTGTTCGCCGGGTGACTCCGGAGCAGCGGGCAAGGCTAGAACTGAGCAGTTGGAAGATCGCGTTCAATGGCGCTGAACCCATCCATCCGGAAACGATGGAGCGTTTCCGTGAGATGTTTGCGCCCTGCGGATTCAATCCCAACGCTTTTCATCCGTGTTATGGTCTAGCGGAGTCAACTCTTTACGTTACCGGAGGAAAAGCGCTGGCTGGGCCAATCGTTGAATGGCTTGATCGGAGCAAATTGGAGGCTGGAACGGCTGTTCCTGTGGGCGCGAAGCAGGAAGACGCTAAAGTAGTTGTGGGATGCGGACAGGCTGCGCCAGAGCACAAGGTGAAGGTCGTGGACCCGAAAACCAGATTGGCTTGCGCTGACGGCCGGGTAGGCGAGGTCTGGGTGGCCGGGCCAAGCATTGCCGCAGGTTATTGGAAACGCCCAGAGGAAACAGCAAGGGCCTTTTCCGCGCGGCTGGCAAACACAGGAGAGGGCCCGTTCCTGCGCACGGGCGACCTGGGCTTTTTGATGAAGGGCGAGTTGTTTGTTACGGGAAGAATTAAAGACGTCATCATTATTAATGGAAGGAATTTGTATCCGCAGGACCTGGAAGTTGCCGCCCAGTCCAGCCATCCCGGACTCCAGCCGTTTGGCGGCGTGGCGTTTTCCGTGGAGCATGATGGGCAGGAAAGACTGGTGATAGCGCAGGAAGTGCAGCGCGAGTTTCTGCGCGGGGATTCCGCGGAGATGATCGCAGCGATACGGCAGGCGATTGTGCGCGACTATGATGTACAGGCTTACGCGATTGCGCTCCTGAAGCCCGGCCAAGTACCCAGGACATCCAGCGGAAAAGTCCGGCGGTCGCTATGCCGGACATCGTTGATGTCACGCGAGCTTGAAACCGTGAGTGTCCATCCGGCGCTGGAGAGTCCATTTTGGAGTTAGCATGCAGACGCAAGTGAAAGAAAATACGCTCCCAAGGCCCGCCGGAGAAGCTGCCCCGTCGCGCGGGGTCCGTCCGCTGAACGAACGCGCGCGCCGGTTGGAGCGCAGGGTCACGCTGGCGACTGTTTTGCTTCCGTATGCGGGGCTTGCCGGGGGCATCCTTATATTCTGGAACCGCGGCGTGAACCGGCTTGATCTGGCTGTCTTCGGCGTGATGTATTGCATCACCGTGCTGGGGATTGGCATGGGCTTTCATCGCCTGATCGCGCACCGCGCCTACCAGGCAACAACATTTCTGCGGACCGCGCTTGTAATCGCGGGGTCCATGGCAGCGCAAGGCCCTGTGATTTTCTGGACAGCCGTGCATCGGCGCCACCATTCTTATAGCGACCGCGAAGGCGATCCGCATTCACCGCACCTTCATGGCGAAGGGACAGTTGAAATCCTGAAGGGGCTTTGGCACTCGCACATGGGTTGGTTGTTTAACCATGAACTTACTGACTGGGGCACCTACGTTCGGGACCTACTGCATGACCGCTGGATCTTCAAGCTAAATCGAATGTATTTTCTCTGGATTGCGCTGGGCCTGCTTCTGCCTGCCGCCGCTGAAGGCCTGATCACCATGACATGGCTGGGCGCTGCCCGCGGGTTTTTGTGGGGAGGTTTAATCAGAGTGCTGGTGGTGCATCACACCACATGGAGCATTAATTCCGTCTGCCACGTTTTTGGCAGCCAGCCTTATCAGGTCAAGGACCACAGCACCAACAATGTGGTGCTGGCGATCCCCACGTTTGGCGAATCATGGCACAACAACCACCATGCCTTTCCCAGCTCAGCGGTACACGGACTGGAATGGTGGCAGGTGGACATCACTGGATCGATGATCAAATTGTGCGCCATGATGGGATTGGCCTCAGCAGTAAAGATCGCCAAGAGAAAACAACCTGAGATTGATCTCAACCAGAAATCAGCATAGAAGGCGGCGAAGGAAAACCCTGAATGTTGAAGAAGCGGAAAGTCATACCGAGCACCGAGCCTCCCACGGAGGAGGCAATCCGGACCTGGCTGATCACGAATATTGCCAGCGTGGTGAACATGGATCCATCGACCATTGATGTGCGGCAAACATTCGACAATTACGGACTGGATTCACTGCAGGCGGTCTCACTTTCCGGCGATCTGGAAACATGGTTGAACCGGGAGATATCTCCTACCGTGGTGTGGGACTACCCCACGGTGGAGCAACTGGCGCAGCATCTATCCGCAAACCACATGAACGGCAACAAGCCGGCCGGTTCCGGGGTAGAGAACGGAGCGGAATAGACACTTGCCCAGCCCAACAGAATCGATGGCCCAGAAACAAGGGACAAGCAGTGGCGGGGCAAAAGTTGTCTTGATCACCGGAGCGTCTTCCGGCATTGGCAAAACGTGTTGTGAGCATCTTGCCGGGCTTGGCATGGCGGTTTACGGAGCAAGCCGCAGCTTATCGGAAGGCAACTGCGGTAAGTTTCAAACTCTCCGCGTGGACGTGACTGATGATGCTTCCGTCCGCGATGGCATAAAGAAGATAGAAGAGCGGCAAGGCCGCATTGATGTGGTGGTGAATTGCGCGGGCTATGGGATTGCCGGCGCGGTTGAGGAAACAAGCCCGCGGGAAGCAATGGCGCAATTTGATACGAATTTCTTCGGCGTCCATCGGGTTTGCCGCGCCGTTCTACCTATCATGCGGCAACAGAAGGTTGGCGTAATCATCAACGTAAGCTCTCTGGCCGGGTTGTTGGCGGTTCCGTTTCAGTCGTTTTACAGCGCAAGCAAGTTTGCCATGGAAGGAATGACGGAAGCGCTCAGGATGGAGGTCCGTCCTTTTGGGATTCGGGTGGCGCTGATTGAGCCGGGCGATTTTAAATCTGAATTTCCAGCCAACCGCATTAACACCACGGATTCCGTAAAGAGCAATGTCTACCGCGAGATGCTTGAGCGTTGCGTGGGCGTAATGCGCGAAGAAGAAAAGAACGGCAAAGTGCCGTATCCAGTTGCGCGGCTGGTGGAAAAAATCATCAATGATCCTTCTCCGCGCCTGCGCTACACGGTAGGCCCGTTTGAGGAGCGGTTGGGGCCGAAATTGAAAAGTATTCTTCCTTATCGCCTGTACGAATATCTCTTTATGAAGCACTACAAACTTGTCTAGCTTTCGGTGGTGAAAGTGGCGACAGTTCAAACCGCGCCGCGGATGTGGCCCATCGAAAAGCTTTTTATTGCCTACGCCTCGATCACCATCTGCCTGCTGGTGTTCGCTGCGCGGCGTGACTCGTTTGCCTTGCTTCTGATTTTTGGACATGTGGCTGCGATCAGCCTGTTCTTTCTACTTGCCCGCGCCACCTCAGTCATTCTGCAGTTTTTGCGTCACTGGTCCCTGCTGGGGTATGTCCCGTTTTGTTATAAGCAGGTCCCCTATCTTATTTCCACATTAAAGCTTCGCGCGGCGGACAGCACACTTGCGCATTGGGACCTGGCCATGTGGAAGGTTGATCCGGTCTTGTGGCTGAGTTCAGCGCCCAGCCCCTTGCTGGTGGAGTTTCTCCAGATCATATACACGATGTTTATTCCGGGCACGCTTTTGCTGGGAATCATTCTGTGGCTGCGGAAACCAAGGCAGGAATTCAGGTTTGGCACGTTTGTGATCGCGGCCACATTCCTGATTTCCTATCTGGGATATGTTTTTATGCCGGCGCGCGGTCCGCGGTTCATGGATTACGCATCGTGGCATGCGCCATTGAAGGGACTGTGGCTGTTTCAGACCTTCCAAAACACTCTGGACCGTCTGGAAGGGATGCAGTACGATTGCTTTCCCAGCGGACATGTGGCCGTGGTGCTGGTGGGATGTTATTTGGCCCGGAAAATTTCATCTCCGGTGTTTTACGCATTTTCCGCGTTTGCCGTGCTCATTACTTTCTCCACGGTCTATTTGCGCTACCACTACGTGATTGATGTGATTGCGGGGATGGCGTTGGCGATCATGGTGATTGCGGTTTCACCCTGGGTTTACCGCAAACTGGATTCGGGCACTCCTTCAGCTTGACCTTGTTTTATGTTGCGGCAATCCGCACCGCGGCATACCGCGAAAGAGCCATGACGGTGAAGGCGATATTGATTGTGATGGGCGAAGGAATCACGCTGGCATCGCAAATCCACAGGTTCTGGATTCCGTGGACCTTCAGGTTTTCATCCACCACGCCGTAGTAGGGTTTTGGGGCGATTACGTTGCCGCCCTGCATGTGCGCGGACTGCACGGTGATAAAATCGCTGGGGCCGATGCCGGCGAAGTGCTCGCTCACCAGCTTCTCACTGGTAATCGATTTTGCGTCAAACCGGTTGGTGAAGACCTCTTCCGCGCCCATTTCAAACATGGCGTGGGCGGTAATCTCCAGGCCTTTTTGCAGGCGGCGCCAATCCTCATCGATCAGGGTGAAATCGATGCCGTAGCCGCTGTCGCCCATCACGCTCTTTTTTATTTCGCCATAAGCCAGCGTGGCAAACACCGGGACGCCAACCATCATGTGCCGTGATTTTTTTACCTTGCGTTGAAATTCCGCGCCCCATGCAGGCAATCCCAGGGACATGACTCCCGGAGGGACAAAAGCGGTTTCAATGACCATGCGCTCTTCTGGAATTTCCACCGCATAGCCAATCTGCTGGCCAAGATACGGGTCTTGCGGCTCGGGAAAGATGCCTACGAGAGGCGCGCCCGCATTCACGCTGAATTTTTTGCCCACGGTGCGGACACCGGGAATGGCGCCCTGAAACCCACTGCGCCAAAGAATCTTGCTGGAAGCATAAGCGCCACTGGCGAGGATGAAACGGTCCGCCTCAATGCATACTTTGTTGCCTTTGGCGTCCTCGACTTCAACGGCGGAAATGGAGTACGGATTGTCGGGGTCAGAGGCGTTGGTCTGGAACTGAAGACAGGTGACCTTGGCATCGGGAACGAGCAATCCGCCAGCTTTTACGAAATCAGGGATGAGAGTGACCGCGAGCGAGCGCTTGGCGTCATACTGGCACCCCAGGTTGCAGCGGCCGCAGCCAATACAATCCAGCGTGTTGCTGGGGACGGTGATGGGTTTTTCCAGGTGAGCGCGGATTCCGTCAAAGTTGCTCTCCTTTTTTCTCAGTTTTTCAAATCCATCACGCAGCGTGTGCGCGCCAATGGTGATTACCCGGTCTTCCAACGTATGCACATGCAACAGCGGCGACAGAACGTCATACTGGCGGAGCAGGTCATCATAGTCCAACTGGATGCCGAGGTCCTGCCAGCGGTCTTTCAGATTTTTCCACCAGAAGCCCTCAGGTTTAAACGCCACTGAATTGTTGACGACCGTCGACCCGCCAACACAGCAGCCCTGCTGAAAGAGGAACTGCTGGTCCAGAGAGAGCGTGGCCGCTGCATTCATATACAGACTGGCCGTTGCGTCAAGGAACTTCTGTTGAAAATTCTGGTTGGTTAGCAGCGGCCCGGATTCAAGCAGGATGACCCGCGCTTTGGGGTCCTCCTCCTGCAGGGTGCGCGCGGCAACGCCGCCGCCCGCTCCAGAGCCAATCACGCAATACGTCCTTTGGCCGGCTGGTTTGCGGGCTACTTCTCGCGGCGTTTTGCGATTGGCCTGCAGCAGTTTCCAGGTTTCTGTCTCCGGCGGGTTGGCAAAGTCAGGACCACTAGGCGGGTTCCAGCTACGTGCCTGGAACGGCTTATAGCCAATTGCCTGCCAAACTTTTGGCCCGTCGAGATAGGCGATGCCCAACACTGACTTGAACAGAGTAAGCGTGACAATGGTCTTGACCAGGTCTTCTTCCTCTTCCGCCTCTTGCTTGATGAGCCGATGAAACATTTCATCGATCCATGCGGCGCGTTTGCTTTTGCTGCATAGGAGAAAAACGCCGTGGCCGAACAGGCTCTTTAGTCCGAACCATAACTTGACAAAAAATCGCTTGAACGCTGAACGGGGATAGGATGGCGGCCCGTACAAAGGCAGGAGCGCGACCGTGGCAATGAGCTTTAAACGAACTGGCTGCTGGAGTTCGCGCAGATAACGGGTGATCTTGCGAACAATCACACGGCCGTCAACCTTGAGGTCGCCTTCGCCAAAGCCCAATAGGGCTTCAGTAAATGCCGCCACAAAAGGCCGGTTTGCATGCCAGTAGAACCACGCTACCCAGTTGACCAATTTCTGTAGCATCGTCTTTGTCTTTCTCCAGCTTGCATCGGCAGGATGAGATGAGGTGAACCGCATCCAGGCGATACAACGTGCGCGTTATGATCGCGCACAAGTTTATCCCAAGGGCCGCTCTTTCAGAGCAGGTAAATACGCGTCCGCCAATTATGGATAATTACTGTCCGCTTTCTGCTTCTGCATGTAACCCAAGATGTAACTTTACAAACACTGTATTTTCAGGTGGAATGGCAGCTTGCTATCAAATCGCGGAACCATGATGGCTGGGAGTTAACCAGATGGGCAGCTTATTCTGGGCTGTTTATAAGTAAAAAACCACTTTTGCGGACAAGTTAGCTCCATGGCTGTACCAACTTCAATCCAACCTGATGCAAGGAATGCCAGCCCAACGGACGAGCTGATGATGGAAGAGGAGCGGTT